>NZ_DAIUEH010000011.1:0-105964 GCF_036845245.1 Methylobacter sp. | reverse complement strand
TTGTCAAACTTTGTGAGTCCCCCAGCAGAGCTGGGGGTTTACCTTTGATTAATTAGTTTAAAAACCTATTCACCACGAAGGCACGAAGATCACGAAGAAAAAATAATTATTTAAACTCAATGTATTGAAAACTTCGTGTCCTTAGTGCCTTCGTGGTGAATGCTTTTGCTTTTATTCTAAAATGAATACTTTCACAGTCTCTGGAGCTTGGGAACCAGCGCATAAGATAGAGTTTCTACAATGAATCTTGCACAACTTGAATCTGAAATCTTTTCCCTGTCTATACAAGATAGAGCCTTGCTGGCGAAGCGGCTTTTATTAAGCCTTGAAGAAATATCCGAGTCGGAATTTGACAGATTGTGGGCTGATGTATCCGCGCACCGTGCTGCCGAATTTGATGCAGGCAGGGTGCAGGCCATTCCCGGCGAGGAAGTGGCAAAAAAAGTGCGCGCATTGATCCGCTGAACTATAGCTTCCTACCCGAGGCGGAAGCCGAATACATAGAAGCGGTTCGTTTTTATGAAGAGCAGCAAGCCAAACTTGGGGAATCGCTTATTCATGAGTTTGAACGAATTATCGCTTTAATTATTGAGAGGCCGGAAGCTTGGCGCTTAATTCATCCATCAGGAATTCGTAGTGTCGGGTTATTGCGTTTTCCTTATTCAGTGTTTTATCGGGTGATTCCTGATGGAGTGCAGATTACGGCGTTTGCGCATCATCGACGGCGTCCGGGATATTGGCTTACGAGGGTTGGATAAGTTGGGTTTGTATCCGAATTTTCATACATGATGAAAGCCTGGTAGGGGGCGCATCGCGCCCCATTTCGGAGTTCAATCGTACTGGAAATTTTGATCTCAAAAATGGCTGGTCTGTTGAAATGCTTAAAATAACCGGGGCATTTTAATATTTGTAAATGGGGCGCGATGCGCCCCCTACATCTGTCTCGATTATTCTGTATTTGGATTTGTCTAAAACTACATTGGGGGGCTGAATCATGTCGAATTACCGGCGATGTTATGTTCCTGGCGGCTCTTATTTCTTCACTGTGGTGACTGAACGGCGGGCGAAGATTTTGGGTAACGATCTTGCGATGGATTTATTACGCGCGGCGTTTCAGGACTGTTTTCAACGTTGGCCGCCGTTTCGTGTGGATGCGATGGTGATGCTGCATGACCACATGCACGCCATATGGATGCTGCCTCCAGATGATGCCGATTATCCAAAACGCTGGGCTGCGATTAAAAAACATTTCACTCAATCCTGGCTTGCGCTGGGCGGCTCGGAAAAACCCCGCTCGTCGTCCCGCATCGCCCATCGTCGGCGAGGTGTCTGGCAACGTTACTACGCAGAACATACTTTACGCGATGAAAGAGACTACCAACGGCATTTCGACTACATCCATTACAATCCTATAAAACATGGTTTGGTGGAAAGCCCCCGCGATTGGCCTTATTCGACTTTCCACCGCTGAATAAAACGTGGTGTGTATAATTCCGATTGGGGATGCCCACGACAAGAGATTCTGGATTTTTCTGACATAAACTCGACCGCAAGTGAAGATAGTAAGTTCCGGTATTCAGCTCTACAGCTACGCGTCGGGACGGCATGGCGCTTCGACTTTTTAATTGAATTGTGAGCAATTGTATCAAGAAGCATCAAAAGAGCCGGAGGCTATTAATCCATAGAAACTTCTAATAACCTCCCCCAAGCCTTAAGCGATGTAATTCTTTAAGTAAGGCGGAAGGCCTTGGTTTGGCTCCAATATATTGGGAATGATCCCCGTTTAAGTTAATGGTGTAATCTTCGACACCGCAATGGATGAATATATTGTCAGTGTTGTAACTGCGCTGAGTAAAAATACAACCAGGAACGTGAACGGCGGTCGGCAGGAAGATTCCTTGATCGGAACTAACACATTGCGCCCCCCTGCCCAGCCAATGGCGTAAAGACGGAAGCAAGTCAGATTGAGAAAAACTTGCCAGCTCCTCTTCACCGTTTAATCCATGACCGATGATCGTCAATGGAGTCCTGGCGTAAGCCCTGTCACCGTAGCGTGCTTTCTCGCTGTTACTCATGGGTACCATCGCACGGTGGTCACCCACGATTATCAAGTAGCCTTTGTCGAAGAAGCCGCTGGATTTCAGGTCATTTACAAACACGCCCAATTGATGGTCGGCATAGCGGAAAGTCAGCTTCTGTGAATGAATGCCGCTTGCAGGGTCAATATACGGATGATGAGTGGTGACAGTTTCCAAGGTCATGAAGATGGGGCGCCCTTTTTTGCGCTGCAGTTCCTGAAGTGCTCTTCCATAGAGCGCGTCGTCCGGCGCCGCATCGAAATTGAAACGCTTCATGCCTTGGTAATAAGGTGCATCGTGGCCTTCTGTATAGTCAAAGCCAATATCTTTGAGCCAATTCCCTTTGCCGAGGAAGCTTAGATTGCCAGTGGTGAGAAAGAGGCTATCGTATCCAAATTCATGAAGCATTTTCGGAACGGATTGCTTAGTGTCACGAAACTGTTCAAAGACAGTGATCGCTTGTTCGGTTGCCTTTGCAATCGGCGGTTCCCCGGTTAATAATGCGATTAATCCCTGCTCCGTGGTAACGCCGTTAGCATAGAAATTAGTGAATCGACGTCCTTTTTGACTAATGCTGTCAAACTCCGGCATCCAGTCGTTGATGCCGGAGAAGAGCGCACTCTGGTACAACGACAAAGACTCAACGACTAACAGGATCAGGTCCGGACGTGCGTCTTTCCCCTCATAGCAATAGTTTTTTTCAGTTACACCGGCCAGAATGGCTTCCTTGAATTTCTCAGTATAAGGGCGATTTTTGGTCTGCGAGTAAAGAAAAGCTTCCAGAGAATTTTGCAGATAAAGTGTGTGAAATTCGATGGGTTTCAGAAAAGTGGTTGCGATCAAGCCGGCACCGACGCAGGTAAACAATATCGGAGAAAACGAGGCGACGCGGTCGTGTCTCAGATAACGACTGAAAGTTAGCAGTGTCGACATCAGGGCCGCTACGGCAACTAGCGAATACCAGAAGCCGGAAATCGTCATATGCAAAAAATCTTTTAGCGCACTGAATTCGCCGCTAAATTTAATAAATTTCCGCATTGTGAAACGCACTAAGAATTGCTGAGTTATTACTATGTCAATAGCCATAACCATTAGCGCAGTAATTACTGCAAATCGCAGGGCAAAACGTAGCACGCGCCAACGGGGAAGCTCTGCCAATAAATGCAGGGCACCAAGCAGCATCATGAATTGTAATTCGTGAACTATTGCCTTATTCGTTAAACACCATTGGCAATCCAAAATAGATCTGGAGCTTATTTCCAGAAAATAGAGTTTGTAGAAGAAGAGTACAATATAAAATAGCAGCAATTGTAAGCTAGGCGAGAACCGAATATTCTTAAAAGATAAAATGAAATTCATGCGATTAAGGATAGAGTATTTATTACAAATAATTAGGGAGTATTCTCAATCAAATTTAACCGAGTGCTTCAACTGGCGTATTGTATCAGCAATTCAAAAACCTATCCGAACTCCGAATTGAGAGGAGGAACGGCTTGGCTTTTCTGTCCATGCGACCAACCTTTCAATATAAAATCGAGCAACTGCTCCCCACTATCAAACTAAACCAGCATCAGCAAACGCGAAAGCCATTGCCGAATTTGTAACATTGGAATGTCGGACATAAACAGCATGCCCGACCGGATTCGTTTTTGTAAGAAAAAACTTTAAATCAGAATGTTTGGTACGCAGGCGTACAATGAGAACAACCGGTAGCCTGCTTTCTCAATATTTCAGCGGCTTTTTTCACAGCGCTTTTAGTATTGCTGATCGAGCCTAAATATTGCATTGTTTCTTTGGAAGGAAGCAAAGAGCATTCAGAGATATGAACCACATGCTCATCATTGTCCTGAGCGTTTATTTCAACGTAAAACTCTGCCATAGTAATTACCTCGCTGTTAGAAGATTAGTTTAAAACCCAGTTCATCTGCAATACGATTCATTCTCTGTCAGCCATCAAACATTGAGTGTTAACGATGTAGTGAAAACGACAGAAACAACGCTGAATTCGCGTTACTTTTGAGCTTATCGAAATAGCAGCAAAACTTATACCAACTGGTCAAGTAGGAAATGCATGGGATAAAGCGGTGAGTTGTGCCGGTCATTGAGCATAGCGGAATAACGCAACCCGGTCATCGAAAGCCTGTCGATCGTTCAAAGAGTTGAGGAAGGTCATTTTGAGTTTGAGAACTTTTGCCCCCTGCAAGTTATTGGCGCCCTACGTTACTGCCATTTGGGATTATGACGATTTAACGGGCAGCGCTAATTCGGCGCTTTCGATCCTACCGGACACCGCAACGTATTTATGTTTTTTGTATGCGGATCTGCTTCAGACCACCCACAAAGACGCTATTTATACCACTCGCAGCGGACTCGCCGGTTTCCAAAGTTACCGAAGCGATCTGGGAGGTATAGGAAATATATCGGGCGTTTCTGCACGGCTGACTCCTTGGGGACTCAATGTTTTCCGTAGCGGTATAGTCAGGGATTGTGCTGAAAGGCGAGTAGATTGCAGGGATATTTTTCCCCGTTACGCGATAGAAAAAATCGAAGATAGTTTGTCGCGTAAGAGGACAGCCCAAGAGCGTGTTCAATGCGTAGAGAATTTTTTACTTACGCTATTGAACCGGAACAATGAGGATCTGCTAATTCAAAAAGCTTGCAGGGATTTAAGTCGTTCTAATGGAAATTATCCTATTGGGATGCTTGCTCGAAATCTCGGTTTAGCTGAACGTACCCTGGAGCGGCGTTTCCTGGCTCATGTGGGCGCTACGCCTAAAAAATATGCCCGCGTTGTGCGTTTGCGGAGCGCTATTTTCCAACGTAAAACACTATCTACCTGGGCCGATGTCGCCCATGCAGTGGGATACTATGATCAAAGCCACATGATTCGCGACTTTCAAGAACTTTATGGCATTTCACCGGAATCCCTGTACCCTCAAATTGATGTATCCCAAACGATACAGTTTTCCGGGTTGTTGAATTTATCTCAAACAGCGTAAATTCATCATTCGATGACAATCCCCTAAAATCATATCAATTCAAATTGTCGGTTTTTTCCAATACAACGGATAGACGTATTGTTAAAGTGAACTTAACAGTTCATTTGAAAACCTGTTAACGATTAAAACTTTTATTAATCAAGCTTCTATAAAAGCTTAAATTCTGAGTTAGGAGATACCGATGTTGACTAAGCAAGCGATTACAAAAAAATTAAATGTACCCTCAGACAAGGTATGGGACGCAATCAGCAAAATAGGAAGGCTCGATGTATGGTTTCCGTTTATCGAGACTTGTAAGGTGGAAGGTAATGGGCCGGGGGCATTGCGGTATATGACCATAGCTGATGGCGGTGGCGAAATAAAAGATACCATGAAGGAGTACAGGAAGCGTAACGTTAGTGGAGCGGCGTACGACGACCCCCGCGTAGCCGTAGCGGTCGGGCGTTTTGACGAAGTTGTAGCGATAGCGGAAGCGCAGTCAAAATGCAAGGCCATCCGACACGGCGTCAAGTCATTACGGGAGTCATGGCGCACAGCGTAGCAACGCGAAGTTGTGCGTCGTGACGGACGGAGGACGAACGCGGGCCGCCGAAGGCATTAATTGCCAGGTCATTTTTCGCTGCTAAAATCGGATGGATCCATTTTAGCTTTCGCGAAAAATCCTGGCGCGCTTATGAAGAAATCGATTCAAAAAACAAGAAGTTGGTATATCTTCGGCCAGTATCGCCATTCCCTGTGACTTATTACAAAGGCACAGTCGAAGTGTTTACCTCTTATGATGGTTTGGGCGTTGTTGTCTGGACAATTGATTTCGAGTCAAAGCCGGAAGATACTGCTTCAGTAGCGGAACTGGTACAAAGCGCTATCAGCTCAGGTATTGATGGTATGGAAACAGATTTAATGAAATAAACAGGAGGCTCCCTACGATTTATTACCGGCGGCTTTTCATGACTGTTTTCATCCTGGCCGCCGTTTCGCATGGATGCGATGGCGATGCTGCATAACCATATGCACATCATATGGACGCTGTCTATTCAAAACGCTGGGGTACTGTTAAAAAAACATTTTACCAATCCTGGCTTACTCTGGGTGGCGCGGAACAATTCCTGCTCGTTGGCGGCGAGGTGTCTGGCAAGGCCACTATGCAGAACCTAATCTATGCGATGAAAGAGACTACCGGCGGCATTGTGATGTCATCCATTACGATCCGGTAAAACAGGATTGATTCGATGGCATTGTCTGGCCATATTCTTTATTCTTTGGTTCTATGAATATGGCTACCACAGTTTACAGTCGCTTGAATGGGCTACCGTTATCACGAACATCAAAGTAATAACGGCGAATCGGGATAATCAATGGGTAAGGCATAACCCATGGCTTTAAGGCCAATCTAATGGTTATCCCCATTTTCTGAATCATCTTCCTGTTTTGGACTTTCGGCTTCGAACAACTCGGAGATAAGTTTAATTTCAGTTGCAAATTGAGGCATCGCTGGAATTTTCCAAGCTTTTCCGGTGATGCGGGATAATAAATTATTCAGCCAGATCCGGTTCGATCGTGCTTGTTGAATGATCAATTTATAGGCTTCCGCATCGCTAACAACGGCAAAGTCTTCCAGCCAAACTTCAATTGTTTCAGATTCACCGAGGAGCTGGATTTGAACGTATACTTTCCGCGCTTCAAGGTCGAAATTAAAATCTGTTAATTCTGCAATGTCTTTAAGCACTATATTAGCCGCCCATATAATCATCTTATTGGGTGTCAATTTTATTGCCATTTTGATTAAACCGGTTTTAAAACTCATTTTTAGCCTTTATCAGTTGTTAGGGTAAGTTCTTTAATTTAATTGTTTTTCTTATTAACTGATGTTACGCACGGACCGTATTTCTCCCGTTTGCCGCGCCGAGCACCGGAGCTTTTATCGAGAACAGCCCGTTAGGGGTGCGGCAGGGAGGCCGCACGTCAGCAGAGGGGCAGGAGCCCCTTCTGCTGACCCTCGATAAAAGCGAGGAGCGCAGGAAGCAAGCGGCAACCGGGCCGCCTTTTCTTTGGTTACTTTCTTTTGGCGGAGCAAAAGAAAGTAACTCGCCTTCGGGTGCGACAAACCCGATTCAAATAACCGTCGCGCTAGCGACACTTTTAATAAAATTGTTAGTACAGTCTTCTAAATTCGAATAACTGCGTAACATCAGTTATTAAACATAGCAAACTTCTAACATTTTTTACGATGTTCAAGTTAAGGCTATATTTGCCAACGATTATATCAGCCAAATAGATAATACCAACGTTGTACGGCTATGTGTGAGGACGGCATGGCGCTTCTTTAATCGAGTCATATTTCAGGGCCATTTATCTATTGGACAATACTTCTTTTTTACGGGTAGT
This sequence comes from Methylobacter sp., assembly GCF_036845245.1. Taxonomy (NCBI): domain Bacteria; kingdom Pseudomonadati; phylum Pseudomonadota; class Gammaproteobacteria; order Methylococcales; family Methylococcaceae; genus Methylobacter; species Methylobacter sp. The sequence continues at coordinate 98,502 of NZ_DAIUEH010000011.1, read as the reverse complement.
TTTCGGCTTGCGTTTAGCAACTACTTTAACTCGCGCTTTACCTTTCTTTGTCATACCCAGTTTTTTGGCCGCTCCATGAGAAAGATCGAGGATTCGCTCGTTGGTATAGGGGCCTCGGTCATTAATACGTACTTCCGTTTTTTTGCCGTTATCCAGATTGGTTACCTCGGCTTTTGATCCTAACGGCAAATCAGGGGAAGCGGCGACCATTTTTTCGGGCTTGAAGGCCTCGCCGCTAGCCGTTTTCTGGTCTTCGAAGCCCGGTCCATACCAGGATGCCTCGCCGACTTTCTTAATCTCTTTGCCGGATGAGTCGGTGCCTGAGCTTTCTTTACTTGTCGATTTTGATGGTTGATTGGATTTGTCTGGTGAACATGCGCTCAAACCGCTAAAAGCTATTAGCGAAATCATAAAGAATCTAATAAAGAGGAAGTTTTTTAAGCTGTTCATGGTCAAATCCTCCGCTTTCAATGGAGTTAATCAGCTTGAATACTTGTCGGCAGCTAACGTCAAAATTAGTTGGCCGAATTACTAATAGTGTTTTAGCGAATATTTGCAAAGCAGGCCGCTGGGTATAGAGAATGCGAAACCGCCGATACAAATTAAGAGGTTTAACTTCTCCCATCAATAAGTACTGTTACCTATCAGATGGTTTCGCAAGAGGATAAATAAAACCCTATAAATAGGGCTAGCTCAGTCTGACCGTATGAGCCTCATTTTGGCTTTCGCCAAATCCTGGCGCTTTTACCCTATTGATATGCATTGATTATCTATCTTCGGCAATGCTATGCAGTAACCGGAGCCGACTGCTTGGTTTTAATATTCCGGCTATTGTGTGATACCGCACCGACTTAACGCATGTGTGGAATATATGCTTAATGTGGTTTGAATCCACCCTATTTTGGATTCGTGATTAAGCCGAACTCAGTTGAACATGGCTACGATGTCGTTTTCTATCTTAGTTGATGATCGCATGCCATTTTAATATTCATAAGTTTTGGGCGTGTATTAACAGTTAGCTCACAAGCGGACAATCAAGCAGGCATTACTGTTGAAATCAGTCTTGCGATGAAACTGATCCTTTAACTATACAGATACAAGGAAACAATTATGAAAACCAAAAAAGTCATACATGAGATATCTGACACCATCAATATGGACTCATTAGTTCCGATAAACTTTCATTTGTTTAAACTTTTCAGTTTGCCCATTTGGCTGGTTATTATAACTATTAGCCTTAGTTTCGTTACCAAGTCTGTAAGAGCCGGGACTGAAGATATGCATCAATATTTTCGATATGTCCCTTATGAAGGCCCAAAAAGTACAACGGGAACTGACAGCCAGCGGTCTAAGCAATCCTCAGGAGCGAATGATGCCGATGCTAAAAAAGCTAATGCCGCTGAACAGGCTACAAGTGGCGGTACACGAAACGAGGAAGCCCAAAAAACAAGTCCAAGCGAACCGGCTAAAAAAACCGATGAAAGTACCGGTCAAACATCTAAAGAACCATCTGCTGCAACTGGAAGTAGCGGCCAAGCACCAGCCTCAGGCAGCCAACCCACCAATACCCAGCAATCAGCTTCTAAGCATCCGGAGACTGAATGTCCAATGGCTGGTAACCAAAAATCCACCACGGATCAAAAAATTCCTCCTGTCAAGAGACCTGAAAAGGATACGGGCGAGTTCCCTTCAGGAGGATTTCCTTCATTTTGTCACGTTGATGTAAATGGCGACCATTATGTTACAAAAGATGAATTGCAGAACTTCCCTGAACTGCTAAAAGTTTTTGACAAGGTAGACGCCGGAAAAGATGGCAAGCTGGAACAACATGAATTCCAGAATTTGGAAATGGAAACCACACGGGAAGGAGAGATCTCATAATCGGGACTATCCGGAATGTGCATTCAATGCATCCGATAAACCTGCGAGGATTACAGGTTGCAACCGAATTAGCATTCTTTACACAAACTAAAACCACGAAGAGCACGAAGCTTTTGCCTTGATTTTTCTTTATGTTCTATTGCATTGGTGTAGCCGCTCGTGCCTTTGTGGTTTTACATCTTAAATGGATGGCCGCTATGCTGATGGAGGCCGGTTTTCATGACTGCGGAGCCGGATTTTGATACTGAACAATGTTACAAAACAACACCGGTATTTCCCTGATTGTCACATTACAATAATAAACTTGTCACATTGATGTAATAATTTTGTCATATTCTGGTCGGAATACTTATGAGAGTAGCCGGAATATTACATGTCAATCTTATACGATGAGCTAACAAAAATTCTTAATGGCAAGCAATTAACGCCTCATTTTCAGCCTATTGTTTCCTTATATAAAAAGGAAATCATGGGCTACGAAGCCTTAATCCGCGGTCCTTCCGATAGCCCTCTGCACAGTCCGTTTAATTTGTTTGATACGGCTGAACGTTTTGATTTAAGTACAAAGCTCGAATATATCTGCCGCGAAGTCACTATAAAACGCTACGCGAGCTTGAATGTTAAAGAGAAGCTGTTTATCAACGTCAGTCCTTCGGTACTGTTGCAACCGGATTTTAAAAAAGGGGAAACGCTTAAACTCCTAAGTCGATTTGGTGTTGATCCCCGTTCTGTCGTTATCGAGTTAACAGAACACCAACCGACGGATGATTTTCAATTAATGCGCGAAGCGATTATCCACTACCGAAGGATGGGTTTTGAAATAGCAATTGATGATCTCGGTGCAGGCTACTCAGGATTGAGGCTATGGTCTGAATTACAACCGGAATATGTAAAAATAGACATGCATTTTATACAAGGCATTCATAACGATCCGATCAAACTTAATTTTGTCCGGTCCATTCAAAACATTGCCAGCTCTCTTAATTGCAATGTTATAGCCGAAGGCATCGAAACAGAAGATGAGTTTAAAGTCGTAGAGCAATTGGGTATTACGCATGCGCAAGGCTATTACTTTGCCAGGCCAACGGCCATTCCTTTAGAAAAAGTCGATAAATCGTTATTTATCATCAGCGTTCAAGCCAATCAATTTAACGCTACCAAAGCAGCTCATATCGCTAAATTTATAATGCCGGTTTCATCGGAAACCGCAATCAGTGAAGTTATGCGTTTGTTTCATAGCGACAGTAACTTAACCATTCTGCCTTTGGTTGATGATAATGTGGCATCAGGCATTATTTTTCGCGACCATTTTCTGTTCAAGCTGTTTTCCAGCCGCTATGGTATTGAACTTTATGGCAAGAAACCGATAAAAACATTCATCGATAAAGCCCCGTTAAGCTTCGATCAAAACACACCGATTGAATCGGTTAGTAAACAACTGACCTCGACAATGCGCAATGATCAGGCTTTTATTATTACCAATGACGGGGCTTATATAGGCATAGGCACGATACTGAAACTGCTTGAAGAAATCACCCTTCAGCAAATTCACAATGCCAAACACTCTAATCCTCTAACCTTATTGCCGGGCAGCGTACCGATCAATGAGCAGATTGACCAATTACTGGCGGCCAAGGTGCTTTTCAGTTTCGGCTATTTCGACCTGGATCACTTCAAGCCTTTTAATGACGTTTACGGTTACAGTGCGGGCGACGATATTATCAAGGCCGTTGCCAATACGCTGACTCAACACATTCCTGCAGAGAGCGGTCTGGTCGGTCATGTTGGTGGCGATGATTTTATAGTTATTTTTACCGGTAATGACTGGTTACAGTGTTGTGAAAATATTTTACATAACTTTGAAAAAATCGTTCCAAGCTATTACAAGGATGAAGATATAAAAACGGGCGGTATCCATACTGAAAACAGAAAGGGAGAAAAATGTTTTTTTCCGTTGATAAGTCTGTCGGTCGGCTTGGTGGATTCAGCTTCAACCAGTCAGTGTCAATCCCATGTTGATTTAGCCGATTTAGCATCCGAAGCAAAAAAACAGGCCAAAAAAATTGAAGGGAACAGTTTCTTTATTAAACATCGAATAGCGGCAAAAAGTCAGGAAGACTTTCAACCTTTTGCTTATGGACCGGTTGCAAAACTGCACGCGGTTAATTAACGCTTAAAAACAGATACGCCATTTCTTTTTATTTCGATACGAAAGTCCGGGAACCAGGAAATAACATCTAAAAGGTTTTAAAAATGTTTGGTTATATAAGCTTCAAAATACGCATACTGTCCGGTTTTCTTGCCATTATAAGTTTGATGATAGGCATTGTTGCTGTGGTTTTGTTTAATTTTTCGCAGACTCAACGCGACGTGGCGAAAGTAGACGATACTTTCCTGCCCAATGCGCTGTTAGCGGAACGAATGGCGACTTATACCTTGCATATACAACAACTTTTTACCCAGGTTTCGCTTAACCGGGACCCGGATGGCTATCAGGATGCGGAAAGAGCCGCCGAAGATTTTAAACAGGGCATCGCACAGTTTCGCGCGCGTTTGGGTGGAGATAACCTGGAACAAACAGCAGAATTACCCGCGACCAAGAGTGGCAGTGTTACTTCGGTGAATAACACCAATTCGTCTTCGGCAAAACTGAAAGAATTGGCGGCTCTTGAAACCGGTTTTGACTGGTATTACAGCGAAGGCAAGCGCATGACCACCGTTTATGCGACCGAGGGCGTCGAGGCGGGCAACCTGGTCATGAAAGATTTTAATAAATTGGCGAAAAACTTACGGACACAACTAAATAGAATTAAAAACCAGCAAGTCAATGACGCAAAAAATAACACCCACGCGATCACGGAATCAACCCGTCATGCATCCAAGATCATGCTGGCCATATCGTTGACCGGCATTGGCTTGGGATTAGGCATCGCGATTTATTTAACGCGTTATCTAAGCAGACAATTGGGTATTGATCCTTACTTTGCAAAAGGAATTGCGATGGAAATTGCCGGAGGCAATTTAACCCAGGATATTCAGGTTAATCAAAAAGACAGCAGCAGTTTGTTATATGCGATGAAACATATGCAGCAACAATTGCTTGAGCGCATAACGGCGGAACGCAAAGCGGCGGACGAAACCCTGCGCGTCAAGATTGCGCTGGATAATGTCAGTACCGGCGTCATGATTGCCGATAACGACCGCAACATTATTTACGCCAATCAAAGGGTGACCAACATACTTGATAAGACCGACACGGAAACCAGCCGTCAATTGTCAAAGTTCTCGGCCGATAACCTGCTTGGCGCCAAGATGGATGATTTCCATCAAAACCCCGCGCATCAGGCAAACATACTCGCCGCTTTAAGCGGTAATTATGAGGCCGAGATGACAGTCGGAGGGCGTTCGATGGTAGTGATCGCCAGCCCGGTCATCAACGAGCAAGGCCAGCGCTTGGGCACCGTGGCCGAATGGCACGACCGTACCGACGAGGTCATCGCGGAGAATGAAGTCGCTACGATTGTGGAAGCCGCTGCCAGAGGCAACTTTAGTATGCGTTTGGATATGGAAGGCAAGGACGGCTTTTTGCGTCATCTGGGAGGCGATATCAACCGGCTTATGCAGACCAGCGAAGCCGGTCTCAATGAAGTTGCGCGCGTACTGAATGCACTGTCCCGCGGCGACCTGACCGAAACCATCACCAACGATTATTCCGGTACCTTCGGGCAGCTCAAGGATGACTCTAACACTACGGTGGAAAAGCTAAAAGATATTGTCAACCAAATCAAGCATGCGACTGATGGTATTAACACAGGGACTAAAGAAATCGCTTCCGGCAATAATGACCTGTCGCACCGCACCGAACAACAAGCGGCCAGCCTGGAGCAAACCGCCGCCAGCATGGAACAACTGACTTCCGCGGTGCAGCATAATGCCGCAAACGCCCAACAGGCCAACAAGCTCGCCGTTGACGCATCCGACATAGCGGGTAAGGGTGTTGAAGCGGTCGGTCAAGTCGTCATGACCATGGATGATATCAGCGAATCTTCAAGAAAAATCGGGGATATTATTTCGGTGATAGACGATATCGCTTTCCAGACCAACATACTTGCGCTCAATGCGGCGGTAGAAGCGGCCCGCGCCGGTGAACAAGGCAGGGGTTTTGCCGTTGTAGCGATAGAAGTGCGCAATCTTGCGCAGCGCGCCGCGACGGCGGCCGGGGAAATCAAAGGCCTGATCAGTGAGTCGGTGATCAAGGTCGCCGAAGGCAGTAAGCTGGTTACCCAGGCAGGGCTAACCATGGAGGAAATCGTGGCTTCGATCCGCGGCGTTACAACCATGATGGCCGAAATAACCGCCGCCTCCGCAGAACAAAGTTCCGGTATCGAACAGGTTAATCTGGCTATCGCTCAAATGGATGATGTAACCCAACAAAATGCGGCTCTGGTAGAACAAGCCGCAGCTGCTGCGGAATCGCTGGAAGAGCAGGCGCAAAATCTGGTAGTTACGGTAGGCAGTTTTAAAGTCGATGGTAGCTTAAACAGTTCTTACAGCCTTATCACTCATACAACGCTACCTGTAACCAGACATAAAACTTCATTGGTAAGTGCTGATCATTGGGACGAATTTTAAAAAAAACCGTGAAAATTCAACTTTTATCTGGGATAGCTTGAACGCCATAATCCAGTATACTTTGTAGTAACAACACTATGAATAGCTGGGAGGTTTTATGAATCGCACAAGTTTGTTTACGCTACTGCTGATTTTGAGCGGTTTTGCAGTGACCGGCTGCGAACAAGAGAAAAAAACGGCTAAGGTAAGTCAAGCCGTGGTAAAAAAATATACGCAGGCTACTACCTTAGAGGGGACGGTCAGCAATAACAAAGGTGTGGTTAAAACCGGCACGGTAGAAGCGACCGATGAAAACGGTCATGTTATTACTCATGCAGCTGTGGACAATGGTCATTACAGCGTGGAAATTCCAGCCAATACGGTTTTACCGATTCTGTTGTCGTTTGCTTCCGATGCGGGCGCGGAGAAATTAGTGGTCGCAGTCATTCATGACACAATTACGAAATACGAAATAAATCCGTCAACGACGGCGGTCGCTAAAGCCGCAAAAGCGATGGGTGGCTATACGCATGCCAATATGACCCGTGCGGCGGCAGATACCGTACATACTCCCGATGCCAATAAAACCACAACCGGTTGGCGCGGTGATCCGACTACGCAATACGGCGGTTGGCATTAAGTTCTTCATTATTTCCGTAACCGGCTCAATATGTGCCGGTTCGGCGACAGTTTTATCTGCAGGCTAAGGCCTTTTTTCTGGCGAGTCGCGCATGGATAAACCATGCGCGACTCGCCAAGCTTCATTGAAATCTACAAAGTCTTCAAATATTCGATAATCGCCATTGCTCCGGCTTTATCATTAGACCAATCCAGTTTGAAAGTCTTGTCGCCATCCTGGATATTCCGGTCATGGCCGGTATTGCTGAGGGCGGCGGACAAAGCTGTGTTTAACAGATAGCCTTCTTTTCGGTCGGGGCTGGGTTCGATATTCGGATCCCAGGAAAATCCGACTTTTTCCTTGTCGAAATCCAGGCGGCTCTTGACGAAATGAGCGGGGCGTTCACTGGGCACCAGCATATGGTACAGGGTTGGTATGGAGCCGTTATGCAGATAAGGCCCTTGCGCCCAGATGCCGATCAATGGCAGCGCATTGTAGCCATCATGCTGCCTGGGGGATGTCATGGACAGTTCCTTTTTACCCTCCAAGGAAACGCCTTTATAGTCGGCGCAAGGCTGTTCGGGGGTACCATTCATATCCACTGTCAGGGTTGGGGAGCAAACCTTGGTAAAGCTGTTTTGAGCGCCTAGAGTAATCAAAGTGCCGGCTATTTTGGCGCGGCCTAAATGGGTGCCGATATTTCTATAGACTTTGCCGTTATTAGGTTGGTGACACGCAGCGCAGTTATCGGCAAACAGTGCTTTGCCTTTGTTGGCCAATTCCACGTCAACAGAAAAGGGATAGGCGGGGGCGGGGAGCTTGTCCAGTAATTGGTCGGAAAAAGCGGAGACGCGAACATCGATATTTTCAAAACCGATGGTTAGTTGCGCGGCAATATTTTTATAGATCGGCAAAGGAATATGCCCGTTCCATTGACCACCGCCGTTGATCAGGTCGGTTTTGTCCGGATTCCAGCGAGGATTGCGGGTATCCTGGTTCCATACCGCCATAATGTCGGTCACCCCTGCATGGGAGGGCAATGCGAGAGGGGCAAACAGCGTGGTTAACGGACTATTCTTCAGCGAAAAGTAGGCGTTCGCCGCATTGAACGCGATGGCGTCTTCGGTGCCGGGATAGCCTTGCATGATTTCCTTTTTAATTTCGGGATAGACTTTGTCAACGACTATGCCCCAGCCGCGGTAGACTTGTTCGGCGGTGTGGATGAATTTGGGGATGACGGTATCGGCTTGCTTTTTGAACAGGTCGATCTGGGCTTGTTCGTAAGCGGCGTCAAACTTCCGGTTTTCGTAACTGTAATTACTGTAGAAAAAGTTGGCGTCTTTCCGGTGGGCGGCATCCAATGCGGCAAGAAAGGTATCGATGACCCGTTTTTGTTGCTTGGCCGGATCTGTTTCACCTTGGTAGATTTTTGCCAAGGTTTGGGTAACTCTCTTGCGGAAGCCGATAACATTGAATTCCGCGTTGATGCCGCCATCCAGGTATTTAATGCTGCCGTCATCCAGTCGCACCCGGCCTATATGGCAACCGCCGCAGGTAAAAGAGGCAAAGTCGATATTGCCTTGCAGATCTTTCCGGGATAAGCCGCTAAATCCTATTCCACGCGGCACCGGATAGCCTGCCAGTCGCGTATCGTTGAATAAGCCGATTACATCAAGGAAGTTTTCTTTACTGCCCCAGAATTCCGGTGCTACCTCTGGGAATAGCTTGAGAATAATAAAAGGAATGCCATCGGTTTCACTGACGGGGAAATTGGCAAACCGGTCATAGGCGACTTGGTGCTGTTGAATATGTGCGTCAATGGCTTGGGTTCTTTCCTGCTGCGCCACTTGCCAGTCGGCCGGCACGTCATGAACGAGAGCAGGGGGTTTTGGCGCTTCCAGTTCGGCGCCGTCGCAAGCGGTGAGCAAACCGGTCAGAGTAAAAATATACAGGTATTTCATATGCACTCTCTTTTTATTATTGATGAAGAACTATGGAGTCTTGAATTAAAGCCGTCTGTTCGAATTTGCCTATGTGCCGGTGCTTAAGCGTCCTGAAGGCATCATTTCAGTAGCGTCAATGGTGTAGCTGCATACAAAACCGGTATTCATTTGGGCTGGGCCGGCTCAATCCTGCAAGCCTTGTTTTATGCGCAAATTTTATTATGTAGGCGTAGCCATTCATGCATTCAGGACGCGGGGTCGACAGAAACCGGATTGCAAAAATGATGGAGATTTGAAGACGTTTGCTTAAGTTTACCTTTCCTTTTCATTAGAAAGCAAATGATAGCCGTTAAACTTGACGCTTGTTACAAGTTTATATGCTTAAATAAATCGCTATTAAAAATAAAGACGTCTGTTATTTCAGGCTCTATTAATGACGACTTAAGGGCAATAATCGTCATTAATAACCTACAAGTTAAACTCAGCGTGCAGGACGGCTAGGATTTTGATCGCGCATTTTTTCTGGATTGAGCGGCCGTTTATAAATGCGCTTTAGATGATGTGGCGGTAAATGCTCAATTTTTCATAATTCCCAAAACCATCGCAATATGCGCCAACTCGGCGACGGTCGAAACTTTAAGCTTGCTTCTTATTTGCGTGCCGTAATTGGCGACGGTTTTATAGCCCAGACACAGTTCGTCGGCGATTTTATGGACGGTTAAACCTTTTGCCAGCAGCAGGAAAACGTCGAATTCCCTGGGAGACAGGGTATCGACAATGTTTTGGTAATCGGCCTCGCTGTTTTGCGGGGGCATGTTTTTCATCAGGCCCTGTTCTATATAAATCTTGCCTGCGGCTATTTTTTGTATTGCTTCCACCAGAATGCCGGGGGCGCTGTTTTTGGTGATGTAGCCTTTTGCACCGGCATTCATGGCCCTGTCCACATAAACCATTTCGTCGTGAACGCTAAACACCAGTATCTTGGCGTTACTGTCGCGGTTGCAGATGCGACGTATGCTTTCCAGTCCGCCGATGCCGGGCATGGATAAGTCCAGCACCACCACATCAGGCTGCTGGTCGAGGTACAGCTGACAGGCCGCTTCGCCCCGCTCGGCTTCGGCGATTACGTCAATATCGGCTTCGGCCGATAACAGCATCCGGAAACCGGCGCGCACCACGGCATGGTCGTCGACCAGTATGACTTTTATCTTGTCTTTCATGGCAGTGGAATCGTTGCGATGATGCTCATGCCTTGCTGCGGCCGGGTTTGTATGGTGAATTCGCCGCCCAGGCTATTGATCCGTTCCCTCATGCCCAATAAGCCGAAACCGGTCTTAATCTTGTCGACAGCGCAGCCTTGGCCGTCGTCGCTGACCTGTAGCCGCAGCGTTTTTTTAGGCTGATGCTCGACTTCCAGGCTGATGTCCGCTTGCCTGGCCTGCGCATGACGAACAATATTGGTCAGGCATTCCTGTACGATTCTGAATATTTGAATGGTGATTTTTTGTTCCAGACTATCGACTTCGTCGGGGCAGGCGATGGTAAGCTTTAATTCCGGGTTCCTGACCGACCAGTGGTTTAACAGGTCTTCCATCGTGGCTTTCAGGCCCAGTTCGGTTAATACGAGCGGGTGCAGTTGATGCATCATCGAGCGCACCACAGCCATTAAATGATCGCAGATGGCGACAATGGAATCGGTGGTTTGCTTGATGTCGACTTTCGCGCCCACAGCTCCGGCTTGGGCGCGCCCGGCAGTTACCGCCATGACTTTAATCGCAGTCAGTGATTGGCCCAGTTCGTCATGCAACTCCTGCGACAGTCGTTGCCTTTCGTCTTCCTGTATCTCCAGCGTGTGCTGGGTTAATGCCCGGTTTTCCTGCCGGCTTTTATCCAGCTCGCCGGTCATGTGATTGATCGCTTTGGCGATGCTGTCATATTCCTGAATCGAAAAATAGGGCAATTTTTGCTGATACTGACCGGTTTCAATGAGTTTCAGCGCGTCAACAATGATTGCAATGGATTTGAGCGCCTTATTAAAAGCCAGGTTAACGGCCAAAAAGGTAAACAGCGTCAACAGGAAAATCGAACTGAAAAAGGAAATGCTTTCTTGCCAGACTTCGGTAATTTCATCCAAGGGGTTGGCCTGGATGATCAGGGTGATTTGTTCGCCGCTGGAACCGGTAATTTGATGTTCAACTTTGGGGTAATGCACTGTCACCAGATTGATAAACCATTGCGGCGGTTTTTCGTCAGTATCGGTTTGCTGGTTTTTGTGGGGAAAGCTGATGATTTGCCCTGAAGGCTCTTTCAGTTGAATACTTAAATGGCGGGTTTGATTCAGCGAGTTAAGCTTCGGCAGCCAGTCGGTCTCATGAAACGGGGTCTTGGATGCTTGCGAGAAGCCGAACGTTATCAACTGCACCGCCAGGTTGATCGACGAATCGACTTCTTTGCTGACTGCGTCACGCGCTTGCCAGATGGCTATCGAACCGCCCAGTACCAGAATGCACAGGGAAGAAATCAAGATTCGCAGGTTGATTTGGTAACGCAGGCTCATAGATTTTGAAAATTCGGATTACTGGCAACATCGGGCTGATGGTATGCAAAACCCCGTCATTATTCATCTATGGAGATTTAATCGCTATAGGAAAAATTCTTTTTTTGTAATGCCCGTATTTTTTATTAAAAACAACTTGTAAAAAAATACGGGCGCGAATGCCCGGTTAGCGGAAGAAAGTACCCGCTTGCAGTTGTTCCGACTTGCCTGTCAGGGCTTGTTTGCTCTGCTTATGCAACAGTAAATAAACTTTCCCTGCGGCTTTTTGTTCGGCCTCTCCCCAATGCTCAATATTGCCGGCACAATAGTTTTGGTGCAGATGCTTCCGGGTTGTTTCGTCGTCTATCTTGGTTAATGGAATGATTTTTTGCCACGCAGCATCGGAACTGCACAACGTTTGCTTGGCTTGTCTGCCGGCGTCTAAAAACTGTTTGAGCGCCTGTTGATGCCGGTCCGCCCAACTTTGTTTAAATACATAACCCAGATTTGCGACAGATTCTGAAATGCCCAAGCCCTGTAAAATACTGCGGCCGTCAATCAGCGTCCGATAGCCTTCGGCCTCAAGCCTTGCCGCAAAATGCCAATAATTAAGCACCGCATCGATCCGGCCTTGCTTAAGTTGCTCGTTAAGCAGCGAAGGCGCGCCGAATACTTTTTCCACCGACGCATCAAGATCGATATCCTGCTGTTGTTTAGCCAAGGCTTGCAGCAACAGCCAGTTTTTATCCAGCTCGCCACCGGCAATGCCCAGGCGTTTGCCTTTAAGATCCTGTAGGGAATGAATGCCGCTATCGCTCGGCACTATCAAAGCCCCCGAAATATCGGAATAAGGATAAAAGGTAAAATCAGCCCCTTGTTCGCGCAAGCCGGACACCCAAATCCAGTCGGAAACGATGATGTCTACCTCTCCGGATTGCAAGGCGATCTTGCCGGCTTCAGCATTGGCAACATGCCGAATGTCCAGCTGAAAATCGGCATGTCCGGCTTTTAGCGCATCCTGCAACGCGGGCAACTCCCACTCCACTGTGCCGCCCGACTGAACGCCGATACGGATAAAGGTTGGTTCCGCCGCAAAGCTGCCGGTAGACAGCCATAGGCTTAACAGTAAGATTTTAAATTTCATGATTACAATCCTGCTTAAACAAAAATAATAGGTGACTGGCGTTCATTTTTATGTCGGTTACCAAGGTCCTCATTTAGTAACCGGAACGTGGGTTGTTAATGATCCGTAACTACTCCGCGCGAAGCACAAATTCCCTCTCCAGTGGGAGAGGGTAGGGTGAGGGGGAATCAAAAAAGGTCTTTTTGCTTATCTAATTCTCCTCTCCCCAGCCCTCTCCATCAGGAGAAGGAGTGAGTTCTCCGCGATTTTCGATTCGCTGAATAGTTACAATGATTCAAACCGTACCGGTTTGGCTATCAGCGGATTGCCGGTAATGGCTGTAAACAAGAGCAGCTGCGGCAAACGCGCTTAACTGCCAGAGATAACTGTCGAAAAAAGCGACGCAGACGGTTATCAGGCCGAGAAATATTCCGGTGAAAATACAGCGCCATCCTCTTTGGACGCCATCCAGGTAAGTCGTTAACGCCACTATTAACAGCACGATCAAGCCGGTTTCTTCGTGGAAGATTCTGCCCGAACTGTGATAGGCGTAAACCACAATACCGGCACATAAACCGCCGCTCCAATGCATGATGTCCCGGGTCAGTTCCTTGAGGTTATCGCGATGCTGCCTGAATCGATAATAGCCGGGCGCGATTGCGATAACGGTAAACAAAAACATCATAACCAGCCAATAATCGTGGCTCACATCCCGATAGCTAGTGCCAATGTAGGCGCCGAGAAGCGACAACAATAAGCGCAGCGTAAAAAGATTATGAGTTGACAGCAGTTTTTGTTTATTCATGGATGATTTCTCAAAAAAATAGATAACGAAAGGGAGTTACCGACACCCAAATCGGAGAGACTGTGAAAGTATTCATGTGGGAGGGGCTTTAGCCTCGACCTTCGGGGCTAAAGCCCCTCCCACGATCAATAAAACAATGACTGACAAGTCACTAAAATATTATGTGTCATATTTTCAAGAATACTTTCACAGTCTCCGGAGCTTGGGAATCAGCGAAAAAAATCGACGGAATAGATAGGCTATTGGCAGATAGGCAAGGCTTATCAGCAGCAATGCCGACAGTGCAGGTTGCCAACGAATATCGGTTTGCACCAGTTTTTCAGTCGCCAGTTTCGGGTTTTGTAATGCCTTATTCAGGTTTTGCAGGTCGGTCAACCGGGAGTAAGCCAAGCCGGATTCCGCGGCCAGTTTTTCCAAATAGCTTTCGTGCAAAGCGGTCAAATGTTCGTTGCCGACGGCGGCTTCGCTGCCGAACGGGGCGTTACGCGCGTTGTAGCCTTTGATTTGCGACGGGTCCAAATTGGATTGTCCGAACGAAGAGCGGTGCGGCACATCGTCCTGGTTATAAAAGCCGGTTTGTTTGCCTTGACTGTCGAACTTGGGGATAGGCACGGCCTGCAAGCCGCCAACGCCGACAATCATGCCTTTGGCTTGGCCTTTTATCGATGAAAAATCGCTTCGATAGTTGGGATTAACAGGCGGTGCCTCCTGTCCGTCGGTTATGAAAATAACTGAACTGTCGCTTTTTTTCAGCATGTCCAGCGTGCTCAACAAGCCTTTGGCGATATTGCTGTCTGCGGCCCAAGCCATGCGCCAGTCGACTTTACTGATGGCGGTGTCTATTTCCGTATAAGCGGAGCAAACCTCCAGCGGCTCGAATAACAAGGTCGAACGCCTTTCAGTAAACAGGCCTAGCCCGACTTTGGATTCGCAAGGTAGTTTTTGCAACAGTTCGCGCAAGGTTTCCTTGACAAAATTCAGGCGGCTGACGGCCTGATTATCTTGCTGGTAGTCGGTTGCATTCATGCTGCGGGTAATGTCGATAATAAAGGTGTAGTTATAGGTCGGGCTTTTTTGCAGCTTGCTGGGGTAGATGAACAGCACCAGCATCGCTAAAGCCGCCAACAGCAGGCACCAGGATCGATAATCTTTTAATGTATGGCTCATTGTTTTTTCGTTTATGTTTTATTTGTTCCCAAGCAACGTGTCACGGGTTGTAGGAGCGGGCCGCGCCCGCGATGAAGTAGTTATTGCTTTGCAATCGCTGCTCAAATGTCGCGGGCGCGGCCCGCTCCTACAGTGTCTTCGCGGTAAAAGTGTCTAAACTCAAGGCAAACCACGCGGAAACCCCGGCACCGTTGTCCACAACTGCGATTTCTGGTTTGTGGGTTCATCATCGGGCATGTCGACCCTGTCCATTTCCGGCAGTAAGCGCATCGCGACTTCAAGGTTGTATTTGGCGTCCCAGTTGCCGCTGCCCAATGCCAACGATTGCCGGTAGGCCTGTTTCGCCAAACCCAGCAAGGGCAGGGCCTCATTGATATGCGTGGCTTTTACCTGCTGTATGGCTTGCTCCAGATATAGGTTGCCGAGGTTATAGCGGGCTTTGGCCTGGAATTTTTGATCGCCTTTATCCATAACCAGGCTGAGGGTCGATAACGCTTCATCGTAACGGTGTTTTTGCTTGAAATAAAAAGCCCGCGCCAGCCGTAATTCCGGTTCTCCGCTGATCACTTTATTAACGGCCACGTCCTTTCCCGAGGTTAATTGCCTGATTAACTCATTGTCTTGGTGAATGCCGTACAGCATAGCCGCGCTATACACGAAAACCGTTAAAGCAAGCGCCAATAGGGCCCACAATGTCATATGCCTGATTGTTCTTATCATCGTTTGATCTCACAAAATTTTGCGCCCAGCAGAAGCAGCAACAATAGCGTCGCTACGCTGTAGCAGGCCGCCGATAAGTCCTGCTTGGGGATGCGTTCGACATAGTGCATGGGCAGGTTTTCCAGCCGGTTGATGTCGGCAATCGCCTGTTTTAACGCGTCCGGGCTTTCCGCTTCATAAGCTTGATAGGGACTGCCCAGTCCTTGAAAAAACTTGTGCAGATACAGTTCGGGCATGGCCCCAGCGTTGTCGTCCCGGCTGTCTTCAGGCTGATCGAAAATGCCGGGGCTGCCCGCAGTGCGCAGGAAAATCCAGTACAGCCGGACTTGTTGTTTTCTAAACCATTCACGCAATTTCAGTCCGCTGTCGTGATCGATCGCCGCCGCACCGTCGGAAACCAGCAGCACAATGCGCGAGCCGGTGACGGGTTGTTGTTCAAAAAACGAGATGGCTAGCCCTAAGCCTTTGCTGACATGGGTAAAACCCAGCGCCGGTGTCGCGGTCGCTGCAATCGCTGCCTGCACCGCGTTTTTGTTTTCGGTCAGCGGCATTACAAACAAGGGCGAGGTGCTGTATTCCGCGACTCCGATCAAATCGGTTTGCCGATGCTCGACAAAATCGGTCAATAAGCGCCGCGCCGCGGTAGCCTTGGACTCTTCTACACCGTTCGGTGCACGTCCGGCAAAGCTGTTATCCATGCTGCTGCTGCGATCGAGCAATAATACGATATGCGCGCCGTGGCCTATCCTTTCCCGGCTTTGTTCGGTGCGATGCAGGCCCGCCATGCCCAGCACCAGCCCGGCGATTGCCGCGACGGCGCATACCCGCAAACAACAGACGATAAAAACCGATAGCGTATCGGCGGGTATCAAGCTCAGCCACGGAGCGGGGCTTGGGCGCATACCGCTGTTGAACAGCGGCAACAGGGCGAATAGCAGGCCTGACAAGAACCACGGGGTATCGACCGTCAAATTCATCGGCTGCCCCGTTCGATTTTCCGGCAGCACTCGCAGAAGTCTTTTAGTTGTTGCAAATCTTGGGTTACCGCAATCATACCGTCGGAAAAAAAATAGCGGTTGGAGTAGTTGAAAAACCAAGCCAATTGGGAACTTACCTGAAGATACTGCGGATTACGCCGGTAAAAATCGCTCAAGCGGTTAGCAAACAGCGGCTGCCCGTTCAGGCTGTTCAAGGCCTGATGGACAAGGGTCAAGGCTTGCTCCATGTCGGCTTTGGACAAGCTCACCAATTTTCGCAACGCCCGCTTGAACACGGTACGTCGCGACATGCCGGGAAAGCAAGCGTATAAATAACCCAGGTATGCCGCTATCGGCGCAGCAACGCTCAGACTGGCGGCCAATCCATACAACGCCCAGTCATTCGCCAATAACGACGGCGGACTGTCGGGGCGCATGTACTCGCCCTGTTCGGTTTGGCGTACGACCAGCTCCCTTAAAGGGGACAGGGTAAAAGACCAGGCCGGTATGCTTTTGCCGACGCTTTTTTCACCCTGGCTGAGCTGCACGGTGAAGCCGGGCAGGGTTAATGATTTAACCTCCAGCGGGGCGTAAAAAACCTGGTAGCGCAAGTCGATTTGATAACGCTGTCCGCTTTGCTTAACCGTAATCTGGTTCAGGTTAAGCCAGCGGTTGATTTGTCCTTTGGCCGGTAAGCTGCCGGTTTGTAATGTGATACCTGAACGGGTCTCGATAATGATGCGCTGGGGAATTTCATCGCCGTTAACGTAACCGAACGGGCGGGGCGTTTCGACGTTAAAGTAGCTGACCGGCTCGTCAATCGAGCCGGAACAGCCCAGCAGCGAAAATATCAGGATTAATGCGATTCTCATGCGACCCTCTGCTGTAAATGACGATTAATAGTTTGGGTGCTGTAGCGTTCGGTAATAAACAAAGGCTCAGTGCCAAAAGCCCTGAAGCTGTTTTTCAAGTCGCGTTGGCGCTGTTGGTAGGCGGCCATTATTTTTTGTCGTAATGACGGGCGCATGAACAGCGTGCGGTTCGCATTGTTTTCCATATCCTGGAAGGAAATCAGGCCCCAGTTGGGCAGGGTGGCGTATTCATCCTGATTCCATAGTACAAGCGGAATCACATCGTGACCTTGCAACGAACCCAGCACGGCACGCAATTGAGCGAGCGGGAAATGGCAGTCGGATAACAAAAATACCAGCGAACGTTCGGCAGGCAGAAAGGCGGCGGCGTTTTGCAGCCCGTTTGCGCTGCCGCTAAAGGTCAGGCCTTGTAGTTGTTTTGCCAGTGCCGATACCCGTCCCAAGTGCTGGCCGGCGGGAAGCAGCCAGCGGTGTTCAATACGCTCGCTGCAGCCGATAAAGCCGAATTTGTCGCCGTAATCGAAAGCAGAATTGGCGGCGGTCAACAAAAACCGAATCAAGGTTTGTTGTTTATCGGCGTAGCCCATCGATGCCGACATATCGGCAAGCAGATAGACGTTGACGGTGCTTTGCTGCTGATAGACGCGCACCCGATAGCCTGAAAACGGGTCGAGTACACTGGCGCGCAAGTCTATGCGTCTGGGGTCGGGACTGGCAATTAGCGGTTCATGGCGTTTGAACAATTGTCCTGCACCGACCATTTGTCCGGGATGCGCTCCCGGATAAACGGAGCTTGATTGCCAGGGTAAGCGGTAATGTAGCGTTTCGGTCATGGGTTGGTTTTTTACGATTTGATGTTTTTATGTTGTCCACGAAAACCACGAAATAAAGCAATGGATGTTGTATTTTCTGGTTCCCAAGCTTCAGAGACTGTGAAAGTATTCATGTGGGAGGGGCTTTAGCCCCGAAAGTCGGGGCTAAAGCCCCTCCCACGATCAATAAAACAATGACTGACAAGTCACTAAAATAGTATGCGTCATATTTTCAAGAATACTTTCACAGTCTCTGAAGCTTGGGAACCAGCAAAAATATTTTCGTGTCTTTCGTGCTTTTCGTGGACTATCTGTGTAGGCCTTCCTAAAGAAGATGGAGCACGTTTCAAGGCGCAGCCACCTGGTCCAAAATTCCCTTGATCAATTCGGGCAGCAGCTGCTCTTTCCTATAGGCATACATCGGGTTTAAAAACAGCCGGTGCGTCATACAAACCGCGAAAACCGCTTGCAAATCTTCAGGCAATACATGATCCCGGTTTTCCAGCCAGGCGCGGGTTTTGGCCGCGCGGATTAAATAACTCATCGCGCGCGGGCTGGCTCCGGCCATTAATAATTGCGGCATTTCGACATCGGTCAGTTGAACGCCGTAGTGTTGCGGCCGATGCGTGGCTTTCCATAAACTCAGCGCGTAAGCATGGAGTTTTGGACTGGTTTGTATATGCTGTTGCAGTGACTGCGCCAGTTCATTGAGCCGGTAATAAATGCCGCTGTTACTGATGCCGCTGATGAGCTGGTCGGTATCGTGAAAGCGCGGGTTAAACATCAGCTCATCCAACACCGTATCCGAATCGGGCATATCGATGTGGATTTCCATCATGAAGCGGTCTTTGGCGGCCGCGGGCAACTCGAAGGTTTCTTCTTTTTCGACGCGGTTGCGGTCGGCAAAAACCTGGATATGAGGCAGTGCATAGTCGCGGTTAAACGCGTTGATGTTGCGTTCGGCCATTGCCCTTAACAGCAGGGCATGGACTTGCGGGCGGGCGCGATTGATTTCGTTAAAGAAGAAGGTGGCGAGTGTGTCGCCGTGTTTCAGCAAAGGCCCCGGATCGACGCACGGACGGCCTTGGTCGTTTAAATAGGTGTAATAGATCAAGTCGGCGGGCATCAGGTCAATGGTACCTTCAATCCGTTGATAGTCACCGCCCAAGCCTTGCGCAACCGCTCTTAACAGCGTGGTTTTGCCGACGCCGACATTGCCTTCCAGCAAGACATGGCCTCTGGCGAAAACGGCCAGGACGATATTCCTGACCGCAGGTTGCAGGCCGATAACGGTTTGGTTGATTTGCTGTTCAAACTGTAACGCTTGGTTACGCCAGTCGGTGAGTTGGGTGTCTGTGTTCATTGGCTATATAAAAAATCTGAATTTATCTGTGCGGCGAGATTGTGTAGGAGCGGGCCATGCCCGCGACCGATGCCTGAACCCCACAACTGTTTCCAGAATATCGCGGGCGCGGCCCGTTCCTACATGGCTGCAAAGAAAAAAGGGCATAAAATACAAACAGACTCATAAGGGGACGGAAGGGGTTGGAATGTATTTATGCCCAAACAATGATTACTCGATATCGTCTACGTCATAAACAAACTTGCCGGTTTTGGCCAAATGTTCCTGGCGTTTTTTGTTGCGCTCTTCCATTTCTATAACCGATTGAGCTTGTTTATTCAGTTCATTGACATCATGTTTCGGGTCGTACTTGCTGCCCGCCACTTTTTCCGGGTAACCCGGTTTGGGTTCCCAGCAAACACCCGGTTCGCTGCAATTTTGACCGTCGTAAGCGATGGCCGAATAGGACAACGCCGCCAACACGACGCCTGCATTCATTAAAAGCATTTTTTTCATGAGTTTTTCCTCTCTATTTTTTTAACCATTTGGCTTTTTTTGGATCGCCTTTGTAGATGTCCCGTATCCAGGACATAATCAACAGCATTTCATCGGTCGATAAATTGACATACTGCGGCCCCATCATGCCGTTAGCACCGCCGAACAGCACTTCGAACAACCCCTGATCGGTAGCGGCCGATGGATAGGTCCAGTAATCGTCAGCCAGTCCCGGCCCTAATTTACCTTCGGCTTCATGACCGTGACAGCCGGAGCAAGCGGGCATAAACAGATCGTGGCCTTTTTGTATGGCTTCTTTATCGCCGTTGTAGGGGTTCTTGCCTGTCTCCTTAAATTGATTGAAAACAGCCTCGTTACCGCCCGATTTGGCGACGCTCATATCCAGCGGTGCGCCGGTAATGGTATTGCGAAAGGTTATTTCCGCTAAAGCCGCCGTACTGATCAACGCAATGCTGACAGCCGATACGACGAGTAATTTATTTTTCTTCATGTTAAAACCTATTTTTTATGATTTCTCAGGCGCATTGGGCTCAGGAACTAAAGGGATGCCTTCTGCTTTCAGCAGCTCTGTTATTTCATCTTGATGATCTTCAATAACCTTATTCAGCTGAGCCAGTAAGGCCGGATCGTTTTTTCGAACGCCCATTGAAGTACTGTAATGAGAGCCGACTTTTTGACCATCCGCACGAACGCTATCGTCTGGGATCATTGTCATCACCAGCGGTGTTGACGATGCTTTAACATAACGCGCGGCAGACGGCCCCCAAAGGGCGGCAACCTCGGCATGGCCCGATGAAATTTCAGAGACCAGTTTCGATGTTTCATATTTGATGTACTGGTTGCGTGCAGATTTAAAACCCACCAGCTCCTGAGAATAATTGAACATATCGTTGTAACGCCCGATAGCCTTCATCATCACTTCCGGCGGTGTGCCGGGTACAAAAGCGATGCGTTTTACCTTGCGTAAAGCTTCGCTATCCCAATTAAGCAAATCCAGATGATCGGCTTCGCGCGAGATAAAAACATAGCCGGAACGGTAATAAGGCTGGGTGGTTAAAACCCTGGGATCGCCTTTATCGACGCCTATCGCCACATCGCACAGTCCTTTATCCAGCGTGTCCCGTATGTAGTAACGCGGATCACTCCAAGTAAGGTATTTGACTTTTTTGCCCAGTGCTTTGCCGACCAATTCCGCCAATTTATTCTCGAAGCCTTCGCCTGCCTTATTGGAATAAGGCATTTCGTTTTCCGCAGCGCAGACCTTTAACGGTTTGTTTTCTTCAGCGCTGGCTTGGGTTACGGCTAAGCTTGTCCCCAGACATAAGGCTGTTATGAAAAACTTGTTTTTATGCATATTTACTCTCATTAATGCCGGTTTAAATAGGTGCGGATAAATCCGCACCTATATGTGGTTTTAATAGCCCAATGCAAAGACCATCACACCACCGCCTTGTTGCGTGTAGTGAGCCAGTTCTTTAAACGCACCGACTGCGCCCAAACCTGCGGTAGGATCTTGCAAGTCGAACACTAAACCAACGCCGGGCCAGCCGCCGACACCGTAGTAAATCGCCACATATTGTTTGCCTTTGTGTCCGAAGGTAATCGGGTGACCGATAACGCCGGAGGGTAGTTTGAATTTCCACAATTCTTTGCCATTGCGTGAATCCAAGGCTTTGATGTAACCGTCCAAAGTACCGTAGAAAACCAGGTCGCCCGCGGTTGCGGTGGTGCCGCCCCAGACTGCGAATTTTTCCTTGATTTCCCATTCGAATTTGCCGGTCACGGAGTTCATCGCTTTAACTTGTCCCAAGGTGCCTTTAGGTCCCGGATACATGTTCAGCGTCGCGCCGACAAAGAACTGGCCTGCGCGGTAAGGCAGCATGAACGGTTCCCAGTCCATGCAGATATGGTTGGTGCCCATGAAGAACAGTTTCTTGTTCGGATCGTACGATTCGATGCCCTGGTTGTGGTAACCCATCGCGGACGGACAAATGCCTTTGGCTTCGTGATCCATGTGCGTGGAAAACTCGGGATCGCGAACCGGCAGGCCGGTTTTCAGGTCGACTTTTTTAACCCAGTTGACGGTATCGTCGATTTTAAACGCGTTGACCAAGTTGCCGTTTTCACGGTTCAGCGTATAAACCAAGCCGTTGCGGTCGGGGTGGGTCAGCAGTTTGGTCATTTTACCGTCAACCAGCTGCTCCGATAAGCCCATGTAGTTGACGCCGGCGTAATCCCATTCGTCATGCGGCGTTTTTTGGTAACCGAATTTGGCTTCGCCGGTATTGACGTCGCGGCCCCAGATGGTCATTGTCCATTTGTTGTCGCCGGGGCGCATGGTTTCATTCCACGGCGCCGGGTTGCCTGAGCCGTAATAGAGCATGTCCAGGTCGGGATCGAACGCATACCAGCCCCAGTTGGTGCCGCCGCCGATTTTCCAGGCATCGCCTTCCCAGGTTTTAAGGCCCAGGCCGAATTGGCCGTAATGCGGGTTGGCGCTGTTAAAATCCTTGGCCAGTTTGATGTCGGCGTCAGGGCCGGTGGCGTAAACGCGCCATGCCTGTTTGCCGTCTTTGATGTTATAGGCGGTGGCATAGCCTCTTACGCCCAATTCCGCGCCTGAGCTACCGACAATGACTTTATCTTTAGCGACAAAAGGCGCGACGGTCAGTGTGGAGCCCATCGCGATGTCGGAGTTTTCCATTTTCCACAACAACTCGCCTGTTTTCGCATTTAACGCAACGATATGGCCGTCCAGTTGATTTTGGAAAATAGTGGCCGGATAACCGTCACCGGCGGGCGCGTAGGCCAAGCCCCTGTTGACTACGTCGCAACAGGCTACGGCACGGGCAGCGGGATTTTGTTTAGGCTTGTGCTCCCATAAAATTTTGTCCGGCTGATCCAGGTCGATTGCGAAAATATTGTTAGGGAACGGCGTATGCACATACATAATGCCGTCAACGACCAGCGGCCCGCCTTCATGCCCGTTCAGAACACCTGTAGAAAACGACCAGACCGGTTGTAGATGCTGGACGTTGTGCGCGTTAATCTGGGTCATTTCACTAAAGTGGGTTGCACCGTAGTCTTTGGTCTGCATGACCCAGTTAGTATCTTCTTTTGACAGTCTATCCAGGGCTTTGTTGGCTTGTGCCGGTATCGAAACCGATAATAAGGCGCCGCTACAAACAGCGGATGCGACAGCAGTGCGGGTGAATTTGGAAATCCGCATAGTTCCTCCAGGGGTTATGATTGTTGTACTTATATGAAGCCAGCCCGTGCGCATCAATAAAGTTTAAGTAAGGTAACCAGCTTTCTTGATCAAAACGTTTGCAATGCTTTATTGAGATGCAGGGCTGAACAGGCGGTCATGGTACGGGAGCGGTTGCTTACAGCGTTACGGAATAAGCCCGGAAAAATACGGGAAAAATACCCGAAATAAACCAAGAAAACTTCCTTGTCTATTCGTGGTATAGAACAGGAAAAGCTCCTATCGATTTAGCGTTTATAAACAGGCATGATGTCTGTTTTGACACGTTATGGGATAAAGTAATGACGGGGAAGATTAGTGTTTTATTGGTGGATGATCATGCCGTGGTTAGAACGGGTTACAAAGCCTATCTTGCCTTATCCGAAAAAATCGGCCAGATTTATGAGGCGGATCGCGGGGAAGTCGCCTGCCAAATTTACAATCAGCATCAACCCGATATTGTGGTGATGGATTTATCGATGCCGGGCATAGGCGGTTTTGAGAGTATCAGAAGGCTGATTAATCGTAATCCGCATTGTAAAATTTTGGTATTCAGCATTCACAATGAACTGGTGTATGTGACGCGCGCGCTGATGGCCGGAGCCAAAGGTTATATCACCAAAAACAGCGCGCCTGAAACGCTGGTTACGGCGGTCTATAAAATTGCCAAGGGCGGTACTTATGTCGATCCTGATATTGCCCAACAACTGGCTGTTTCTATGGTTGGCGAACAGGACGAATCGGAAAAAATAAAAACGCTTTCTCCGAGGGAGTTCGATGTATTCTGTTTGCTGGCGAATGGCTATACGGTCCGCAAGGCGGCGGAAAAGCTGTGTTTAAGTTACAAAACGGTATGCAATCACGGTACCGTGATTAAGGAAAAAATGGGCGCGGAGACACTGGCCGAACTGACCTTGCTGGCAAGCAGGCAAGGTCTTATTGAAGCGCACGAAAATTAAAGGGGAGAAGAATCTCTTGCGCTTCATATCCACACTGTAAATGTATTGATTAATTCACCACGAAGACAAGCGCGCCAGGATTTTTCGCGAAAGCTAAAATGGATCCGTCCGATTTTAGCAGCGAAAAATGACCTGACCATTAATGTCTGCGGTGGCCCGCGTTCGTCCTCCTACCGTCACGGCACACAACTTCGCGTTGCTACGCTGTGCGCCATGACTCCCGTAATGACTTGGCACCGTATCGGATGGCCTTGTATTTTGACTACGCTTACTCTAACGCTACAACTTCGTCAAAACGCCCGGCCGCTACGGCTACGCGGGGGTCGTCGTACACCGCTCCACTAGCGTTACGCTTCCTGTACTCCTTCCACGAAGTTCACGAAGAAAAAACAAGATAAAAACTTCGTGAACTTCGTGTCTTCGTGGTGATGTCTAAAGTTGACGCCTGTGAGAGGCAATCAGTCTTATTTTTCCAGTTTTTGCTTCAGTCCAGCCAGACCGGTCTTGAAAAACTCATTCATCGCTTTAACTGCCGCCGCATCATTCAGGGATTCAGGCGGTGTATTGCCGGTGTCGCCGCGGTAGAAGCGGCTTTTTAGCGTAACCACGCTGGTATTGGCATCGGCTCCGGCTGTCACTTGAATATTGATGGTGTAGGAGCTGGCCGGAAACGCGGTTACATTTTCTGTTTTAAGGCGGTAGTTATATTCATGATCCTTGTCGCTGTAAAAATCCAGGTTTTCCACCAGTTGACCGCCATTTTTCAGGGTAATGGTCCGGGTGCCGTCGGAGGCGTTTTTTCCGTCGCCCGAGCTGGCTTTGACATCGGGGTGCCAGCTTGCAATATCGTCGAATTGCTTGATTGCGTTCCAGGTCGTATCGACCGGTGCATTGATAGTGATGCTTTCTTTGGCTTTTTGCGGGGTAGGGCCGTGAGCAATTGACGCAATGGGGAATAATAGGAAGCTCAATAATGTTAAGGTTAAACGGTTCATGTCATTAAATATCATTAGTTAAATAATCCATTATTCATAAATCCAGGCGAAAGGTATTGGGTAACTTTCCTGATAACGGCAGGGAAATTTCCGTTTTTTAAGACTTTGATTTTTTGCTGAATACTGAATAAAAATTAATAATCTAAAATACTCGTTCATCTGAATATTTACAGACTGTTTAAATTTACGCTTGACATGAATGGAAGAGGTGAGCATAATACGCCTCTCAGTACGGCGCCCGTAGCTCAGCTGGATAGAGTACTCGGCTACGAACCGAGCGGTCGGGAGTTCGAATCTCTCCGGGCGCGCCATACTGAAAAAATTATTCCCCTGTAGCTCAGTCGGTAGAGCGGATGACTGTTAATCATTAGGTCGGCGGTTCGAGCCCGTCCGGGGGAGCCAAATAAAAGAAAGCCTTACATGCAAATGTAGGGCTTTTTTTATGCCTGCTGTTTTTTATGTCAATAACATCAGCGTGTTTTGCTAAATGCCCTTTGTTGGCACTTCGATCAATCAATTCCAGTTGGTAATGCGGTAATATCTTTTTTGGTCGGTTATTTTGGATAACCGGTATTAATCAACAGTCCATTGCACCAAACCGCTATATGAAGTCGCAATAACAATCAGGCCGAAGACGATACGGTACCAGGCAAAAACAATGAAATCATGATGACTGATATAGCGTAATAACGCCTTGATTGCCAACAGTGCGCTGAGAAATGCGGCAACCAGTCCTGCGGCAAAATAGGGGGCGTCGGTTGCCAAGTCTAATAAATCACGATGTTTATATAAGTCATAAAGACTGGCAACAATCAACGTGGGGATCGCCAGAAAAAAAGAGAATTCAGTTGCGGCTTTGCGTGAAAGCCCGAATAACAAACCGCCTATAATAGTAGCGCCGGAACGAGAAGTTCCCGGAATCAACGCGAAAGCTTGTGCGATACCGAGTTTTAAAGCATCTAATGGGGTCAAGTCTTCAACTTCCTGGATGCGGATTTTATGTTCCCGTTTTTCCGCCCAGATAATCACCAAAGCACCGACGATAAATGCCAAGGCCACAGGAATGGGCTTGAACAACACGGCTTTGATGTATTTGCCGAACAGTAAACCCAAGCTTGCCAATGGAATGAAGGCAATAATCAGGTTATAGGTGAATTTTTGTGCCTGCTTTTGGCTTGGTAAGCCGATAACAACGGCGGCGATTTTGGCTCGGTATTCCCAGCACACCGCCAGGATAGCGCCAACCTGAATAACAATTTCAAATAACTTGCCCTTGTCATCATTAAAATTCAGCAAGTCGCCAACCAGGATTAAGTGCCCGGTACTGGAAACCGGCAAAAATTCGGTCAAGCCTTCAACAATGCCCAAAATGATAGTTTTAATTAATAATATAAAATCCATATTTTATTTAGTAAGGTGAGTGATTCGGTGGGTGAAAGTGCATCCTGCTGTGACGTGGAGCAGCTCACCTATAATAAACCGCCATCTTATAAAAAAACAGACATCCGCTCAGTAAAACTCGAATTCGTCGTCGCGTTTTCAGTAGTAATATGACTAAAACGGGTGTATTGCTCTCTTCGCATTGTTTATACTATGCGCAATAATTAGAGCATTTCTGGCCTTGCTTTCACTATTTCAGTAAAATATTGAGTTTATGACGGCTGGACAGATCAATTTCTGCATTCTTCGCATCCATCTGGAGTATGTAGAACATAGAGTGCCGAAATAGGCGCTTTACGACTGCATGGACGCAGGAGTTGGAGCAATGCAGGAGCTATTGCCGAGGCGACGCAAGACGCAATTGCGATGCTACGCTCTTTTGCCCTATGGGCCCCAACCTACATTTTTAATCCATGCATATTCGCCGTAACAGGATCAATCAATGACCAATAGCTTAATCTCAAAAATCACCGGACAGAATGACATCGATCCAGCAGAAACCAGGGAGTGGATTGAAGCACTGCAAGCCGTGCTGGAACACGACGGCAGCGAACGTGTGCATTTCCTGATTGAGCAATTGGTTTCGGTAACCCGAAAAGCGGGATTCGATATCCCTTTCAGCGCCAATACCCCTTATGTTAATACCATTCCTGTCGCACAACAGGCGCAGTTTCCGGGTGACGTTACCATAGAGCACAATATCCGCGCTTATGTGCGCTGGAATGCAATGATGATGGTGTTAAGGGCGAATAAGCACACCAACGTCGGCGGTCATATCGCCAGTTTTGCATCGGCGGCTACTTTATATGATGTCGGCTATAACCATTTCTGGCGTGCGCCTTCAGAGCAACATGACGGCGATCTTATTTTTACCCAAGGCCACTTAACACCGGGAGATTATGCCCGTGCATTTTTGTTGGGACGATTAACGCTGGAACAGATGGATAACTTTCGTCAGGAAGTGGACGGTAATGGTTTGCCGTCTTATCCTCATCCCTGGCTGATGCCGGAGTTCTGGCAGTTTCCGACGGTTTCTATGGGGCTTGGGCCGATTATGGCTATTTATCAGGCACGTTTCATGCGCTATTTAGATGGGCGTGGCCTTGCTGATACTTCGGGTCGTAAGGTCTGGAGCTTTCTAGGCGATGGCGAAACTGATGAACCCGAATCGTTGGGCGCCATCGGCATGGCCGGACGGGAGAAACTGGATAATCTTATTTTTGTTATCAATTGCAACCTGCAACGTCTGGATGGGCCGGTGCGCGGCAACGGCAAGATTATTCAGGAACTGGAAAGTGAATTTCGCGGTGCCGGTTGGAATGTGATCAAACTGGTTTGGGGGCAGCGCTGGGATGCGTTGCTGGCTCGTGATAAAGATGGACTGCTGGCGGCTCGCATGATGTCCTGCGTCGATGGCGATTACCAAACCTTCAAGGCTAAAGACGGCGCTTATGTGCGCGAACATTTCTTTAATACTCCTGAATTAAAAGCCATGGTGTCCGACTGGTCCGATCGCGACATCTGGGAACTTAACCGCGGCGGACATGATTCAGTTAAAGTTTTTGCCGCTTTCCATGCAGCGGTACATCATAAAGGGCAGCCCACCGTCATTTTGGCTAAAACCATTAAAGGTTACGGCATGGGTGCATCGGGAGAAGCCCAGAATATTTCTCATCAACAGAAAAAAATGAGTGCCAGTTCGCTAAGTAACTTTCGCGATCGCTATGCATTGCCTGTTAATGATGAAGAGCTACAAAATTTGCCTTATCTCAGCTTTGCTGAAGGTTCAAAGGAACTGGCCTATATGCAGCAGCGGCGCACTGAGCTGGGCGGCCACCTGCCTGCCAGAAGAACAAAATCTTATGCGTTGGATGTTCCTATATTGAGCGATTTCAAAGCGTTGTTGGAAGCCAGCGGTGAAGGCCGCGAGATCTCCACGACTATGGCTTTCGTGCGACTGCTTAATATTTTGGCCAAAGATAAAAATATCGGCAAACGTATCGTGCCGATTGTTCCTGACGAATCAAGAACTTTCGGTATGGAAGGCATGTTCCGGCAGCTGGGCATCTGGTCACAAGTTGGACAGCTTTATACGCCGCAAGATGCCGACCAATTAATGTTTTATAAGGAAGACAAGCACGGACAAGTTCTACAGGAAGGCATTAATGAGGCGGGCGGTTTGTGCGATTGGATTGCAGCAGGCACCTCGTACTCAACCCATAACGTACCGATGATTCCGTTTTTTATTTATTATTCGATGTTCGGTTTTCAGCGGGTTGGCGATTTAATCTGGGCAGCTGCCGATCAACGCACCCGGGGCTTTTTAATGGGCGGCACGGCAGGCAGGACTACGCTGAACGGCGAAGGGCTGCAGCATGAAGACGGGCACAGCCACTTGATGGCGGCGACGGTACCTAACTGCGTATCTTATGATCCGACCTATGCCTATGAGCTGGCAGTGATTATTCAAGACGGTTTACGGCGAATGTATGTCGAACAGGAAGATGTTTTTTATTACATCACCGTGATGAACGAAAACTATGCCCATCCTGCGATGCCTAAAGGCATGGAGCTGGATATATTGAAAGGCATGTACAGTTTCAAGAAAGGCGCTAACGCCGCACCTGTTCCCGACAGTCCGGCGGCATACACTCCGTCCGTGGAGATAAAGAAAGCCCCTCGCGTACAATTATTGGGGTCGGGAACAATTTTCCGTGAAGTCGAAGCGGCGGCTGAATTACTGCGCAACGACTGGGGCGTTGAAGCCGATTTATGGGGCTGCACCAGTTTCACCGAACTGGCCAGAAACGGTCAGTTTTGCGAGCGCTGGAATCGTCTCCATCCGACCGAAACCCCCAAACAATCTCATGTCGCGCATTGCTTAGCCAATGCGGAAGGACCGGTAATCGCCGCCAGCGATTATACCCGTGCCTTTGCCGAGCAGATCCGTAGCCTTATTTCCGCTCCTTATACAGTGCTGGGCACCGATGGTTTCGGCCGTTCCGATACGCGCGAAAATCTGCGCCGGTTTTTTGAGGTAGACCGCTACCATGTAACGATTGCAGCGTTAAAGAGCTTGGCAGACTTAGGTCAGTTCGATGCCGCTAAAGTGGATGTGGCTATTGCCAAATACGGTATAAACCCTGATATAGCAGCTCCCTGGCTAATTTAACGGAAGGACACAAAATGGCGTTATTAATTGAAATCAAGGTTCCTGATGTCGGCAATGTTGCTGATATCGATGTAGTAGACGTATTGGTTAAACCGGGTGATGAGGTAAAACTGGAACAAACCCTGGCTGTGCTTGAAACCGATAAAGCCAGCATGGATTTACCTTCCAGTGCGGCAGGTACGGTGCAGGAATTATTTATCAAGCCCGGCGATAAAGTTTCTGAAGGGACCTTGATTGCGACGGTATTGGCAAGCGCCGAAGCGGATAGCGCTGAACAACCGGAACAGCCGGCAGTAGAAGCATCTGCGCCGGTGGAAAAAGCACCGGAGCCGGTCAGTGAACCCGTTGCTGTTAAACCTGAACCGGTGGCTGCCAAACCTGAGCCCATATCGGAAACCCCAGCTGGCAATATCTCTGATCATGCTGCTCACGCGACTCCCGCTGTGCGCCTCTATGCTCGTGAGCTGGGCGTTGAAATACACAAAATAACAGCCGGTAGCGGCCGCAAGGGACGTATTTTAAAAGACGATGTGAAAAACTTCGTCAAGAAAGTTATGGCTGAAGGCGTAGCGCAAAGCGGTTCCGGGATTCCGGCAATGCCGACCGTCGATTTTTCGCAATTCGGTGAAATAGAAGAGCAGAAGCTTAATAAAATCAAGCGTCTGACCGGACAAAACCTGAGTCGCGTATGGCTGAACCTGCCGATGGTCACGTACCATGAGGAAGCGGATATTACTGAAATGGAAGCGTTCCGCAATGCGCTGAATGCGGAGAAGTCCAAAGATGACATAAAAATCACCGGTTTGATATTTATTATCAAGGCGCTGGTTGCCGCGTTGGAACAGTTCCCGCAGTTTAACGCGTCGCTGTCTGCCGATGGCGAAAAATTGATATTAAAGAAGTATTTTAATATTGGTATCGCAGTCGATACGCCTAATGGCTTGGTAGTGCCGGTGTTACGCAATGTTAACCGCAAAGGCATCAATGAATTATCTGCCGAATTGGCTGAAACAAGTAACAGAGCCCGCCTGGGAAAGTTGATGCCTGCTGAAATGCAAGGCGGATGCATCACTATTTCCAGTCTCGGCGGTATCGGCGGTACGGCTTTTACACCTATCGTCAACGCTCCTGAAGTGGCGATACTCGGCGTTACCCGGGCCAAAATGCAACCGGTATGGAACGGCAATGAGTTTGTGCCGCGGCTGATGTTACCGCTTGATCTGACATACGACCATCGGGTCATTGACGGTGTGGAAGGCGCTCGTTTCATGGCCGCCATCAAACAATATTTGGGCGATATCCGCCGATTGTTACTTTAATCAGGAACATAATATGGAAGCTAATCCAGCGATTAATGAGTCTACGATACATGCGAAAGTTCTGGTATTAGGCGGTGGTCCCGGCGGATATACGGCGGCATTCCGTGCTGCCGATTTAGGCAAGCAAGTGGTATTGGTCGAACGCTATCCGGTTCTTGGCGGAGTCTGTCTTAATGTCGGTTGTATTCCGTCCAAGGCTCTGCTGCATGTCGCACAAATTATTCACGAAGTTGATGAGTTCGAACAACACGGTCTTAATTACGGTAAACCGAGCTTTGATATAGACAAGATTCGGGCCTGGAAAGAGAGCGTTACCAAAACATTGGTTGGCGGTTTGGCCCAATTGGTAAAACAGCGCAAAATAACCTTAATCCAGGGCACCGGGCAGTTTACCTCGCCTAATACGCTTGAGGTGCAAACCGAAAACGGTATAAAAACCGTCAGCTTCGACCAAGCGATTATTGCTGCCGGTTCGCAGGCTACCAAAATCCCGGTTTTCCCGAATGATGATCCGCGCTTATGGGATTCGACCAATGCGTTGGAATTAAAAGAAATTCCCAAAAAACTGTTGATCGTCGGCGGCGGCATCATAGGTCTGGAAATGGCCACGGTTTATCATGCGTTTGGCTCTGAAATCAGCGTGGTTGAGTTGATGGAGCAGATTATTCCCGGCTGCGATAATGATTTGGTTACCCCTTTATTCCGGCGTATCAAAAAGCAATATAAAAATATCTGGCTGGAAACACGGGTTACTTCCATTGAAAAACAAGACGACGGCCTGAAAGTGTCTTTCGAAGGTAAAAGTGCACCGGGGGCGGCGGTATTCGATGCAGTCTTGGTTGCTGTTGGACGTAAACCTAACGGTAAGTTGATCGGTGCCGAGCTGGCAGGCGTTAATGTCGATGACCTCGGTTTTATTGCTGTCGATAAGCAGCAGCGCACCAATGTTCCTCATATTTTTGCGATAGGCGATATAGCCGGTAATCCGATGCTGGCTCACAAGGCTTCACATGAAGGCAAAGTTGCCGCCGAAGTTGCGTCCGGGTTAAAAGCAGGCTTTGATGCGCTGACTATTCCAGCTGTTGCTTATACTGATCCTGAAGTAACCTGGATGGGCCTGACTGAAAATCAGGCTAAACAACAAGGCATAGAATATGATAAAGCTGCATTTCCTTGGGCGGCCAGTGGACGCTCCTTAAGTTTGGGGCGCAAGGAAGGCCTGACAAAGATACTCTGCGAAAAGGGAACCGGCAGAATTCTCGGTGCAGGCATGGTCGGTCCCAACGCCGGTGAGTTAATCGCCGAAGCGGTGCTGGCCCTGGAAATGGGTGCCGATGCCGAAGATATCGGTTTGACTGTCCACCCACATCCAATGTTATCGGAGACTTTCGCCTTTGCCGCCGAAATGATCACAGGTTCAATTACTGATCTTTATATTAAAAAATAAGACTTAAAAGTATTAACTCCTGTTATTGTTTCTGTGTCGCGTACTGTTAAGTATTCTACTATAGACGATCCGGCCTTATGCAATATCAGCATTGACCTCCATGGATGGAGGAAATGCCGCAAGATTGCATGGAGCAATTGCGGACACCATATCCATGCTGGCATGTAATTAGGGTGTTGGTGCTTTTAAATGTTGACTTTTGCTTTAGCAAATAGCTGAATTTTCAACGGCCTTGACCGGATAAATAAATTCTTATTGGTTTTAGAACCTGTGTAAAATATCAATCAAGTCTGTATCTTCTTGCTTACATGGCGGTAGGCCGGGGAGCAGAAGTTTACAGTACGAGCCGTACAAATTTTTAATCCTCAAATCCAATATTATTTCCTCAGTCCAGCAGAATAACCGAGCACCTAAATGAAAACCAAGATAGTTACTGTCATTGCACTCGCTCTACTCGTATTCATTAATTTCAGCATTTGGAGTTATGTTAACAATCCCTTGCAATTGCAACCTTGGACCAAAACTACGATGGGCGTCACCTTCGACCCTATGAGAAAGCAGGATACACAAACAAGCAATACTTTTCCCAGCGAAGCCGATATTGATCATGACTTGAGTCTGCTTGAGAATAAGGTTCACGCCGTTCGTACCTATAGCGTACTGAAAGGGCTGGATAAAATTCCCGAATTGGCCGCCAAGCATAATTTGAATACGACAGTCGGAGCATGGATTGATGGTAATCTTGAAAAGAATCGGCAAGAAATTGAAACTTTAATCAATGTCAGTAAGCAGAATAATCCCAATATTGTTCGTGTTATGGTGGGCAACGAGGTTCTGCTCCGCGCCGAAATTCCACCCGAACAACTGATCGAATATATCCGGGAGGTAAAGAAAAACACTTGGCGCCCGGTTAGTACATCCGAAACATGGGCTGAATGGATGAAGCATCCTGAGCTTGTTAACGAAGTCGATTTTATTGCTGTGCACATCTTGCCTTACTGGGAAGGCATTGCTGCGGAAGATGCGGTGGATTATGTTTTTGACCGTTATCATGCCGTGCAACAAGCTTATCCTAATAAGCCTATTGTGATTACCGAGGTCGGTTGGCCTTCGGATGGTCAACCATTCAAGCACGCTACTGCATCGATATCTAACCAAGCAAAATTTTTACGCGAATTTCTCAATCGAGCCGATGCTGAAAAAGTCACTTATTATATTGTAGAGGCGTTTGACCAGCCCTGGAAAATGTCTTTGGAGGGTTCGGCGGGGGCTTATTGGGGCATTTTTAATGCGGATCGGCAGCCCAAATATCCAATGGATAGCGACGTTATAACTATGCCTAATTGGGAACATTGGGCAACGGGCGCGGCTGTTTTCAGTATCGTTTTAATGTTTTTGTTTTTATTTACCCGCAGCAGCTTAAAACTGCCCGGTTTACTGTTTTTCGGTTTAATTGCCAACCTTGCGGCATCAACAATTTTCTGGTCTGTGTCGATTGGCGCCCAGCAATACCAAACCAATATTACCATGGTGTTTTGGGGAATCTTGATATTGATGCAGGTCATGGCGGCCGTCATCTTATTAATAGAAAGCCTGGAAATAGCCGAAGTTATCTGGCACCGGAAAACGGCCAGGACTTTTCAGCCGCTTAAGCCATCGCCTGATTTCAAATATCCGAAGGTATCTTTACATTTACCCATCCATAATGAGCCGCCCGAAATGGTGCGTATGACGTTGGAAGCTTTGGATAGGGTGGATTATCCGAATCTGGAAGTATTGGTGATGGACAATAACACCAAAGATCCGGCTATCTGGGAACCGGTCAAAGCCGATTGTGAACGGTTAGGTCCAAAATTCAGATTCTTCCACTTGGAAAACTGGCCCGGCTTTAAAGCGGGAGCAATCAATCATGCGCTCGAGCAGACTGCTCCTGATGCCGAGATTATCGCTGTTATCGATAGCGATTATATCATCTCGCCCGACTGGTTGAACTGTATGGTGCCTTATTTCGACAATGAAAATGTCGGTTTTATTCAGTCGCCCCAGGATTACCGCGACCGCGATCAAAGCGCCTTTAAATCCTTTTGCTACTGGGAATATGCCGGCTTTTTCAATATCGGCATGGTGCAAAGAAACGAATATAACGCCATTATCCAGCATGGCACGATGACTATGATCAGAAAGTCTGCATTGCTGGAAGTAGGTAAATGGTCGGAATGGTGTATCTGTGAAGACAGTGAGTTAGGCTTGCGTCTGTATGAAGCAGGGTATGACTCGGTTTATGTCAAAGATTCGTTTGGACGCGGGGTTATGCCCGATACCATGTCAGGCTACATGACTCAACGCTATCGTTGGGTTTATGGTGCCATGCAAATTATCAAGGCGCATTGGCGCAACTTTTTGCCGTCTAAGCAGCCGAAGTTGACACCTGCCCAAAAGTATTATTTTATTGCCGGATGGTTGCCGTGGTTTTCAGATGCGTTGGCGTTGGTATTTACCATGACCAGTTTGATCTTAACGGCGGTGATTCTTTACGATCCGATACACAGCGAACTCCCAGCCAATGCTTTCTTATTGCCGACTGTCGGTATATTCAGTTTTAAGATTATTCGTGGCTTATGGTTATACCAAGCCCGTGTACCCTGTTCGGTTTGGCAATCGTTAGGCGCGTCGCTGTCAGGTTTATCCTTGACGCATACCGTCGCCAAAGGAACGCTGCAAGGCCTGTTTACGTCCGGTAAACCGTTTATGCGTACTCCGAAGTTTGAACAACACAGTCCTTTATTCGTTGGGTTGGTTACCATACGGCAAGAATTGCTATTGTTGATCTTATTGAGTGTGGCTATTGGAATGATGGCTTCTTTAGAGCATTTTGACAATTTTAGCGGAAAATTATGGATAGCTATTCTTTCGGTACAAGCAGTTCCTTATGTTGCGGCCTTGCTGACATTATTGATCAGTATTGCGCCAGATTATAAATCCTATAAGTCCGACCTGGTTGTCGAGGAAATAGCTGATAAATCCACCTCTAAAAAGAAAAAAGCTTAGTCTCAAAATAACGCCGATAACTCTTGCCTGCATTGCCTATGCAAATAGAAATGCGGGTAAGAGCATAAAGTGCAGGAAGGGACATAGCTCATTCCGTCGAGATGTGGCGTTTTAAGATGATGATGTGGAGCGATACTTTAATGCAAACAACCTTCATCATTATGCATAGGATTGTTGACCCGTGTGCTGATTGGAGTAATCAGCATGTCATGGTAAGCATCGGCGGCTAAAAAATCAGCTATCTTAACAATTGCGGTTTTCTTGTCCAGCCAACGACTGTAATCATCGGATGTAATAATAACCGGCATTCTGTCATGAATAGACGATACGTTGTCGTTGGCAACGGTGGTAATGATAGTGCACGAATAAACCGTTTCCTGATCATGTTCCCAATGCTCCCAAACACCTGCAAAAGCGAATAAGGCATTATCCGGTTTGTGTATATGGTAGGGCCGTTTGCCTGTTTGGGTGGATTGCCATTCAAAGAAACCGGTAGCCGGAATCAGGCAGCGTCGATGCCGGTAAGCGTTTTTAAACGATGGTTTTTCAGTCAGGGTTTCAGCTCTGGCATTAATCAAATGTTTGGAAATTGCACGGTCTTTCGCCCACGATGGAATCAAGCCCCAATGCAGATTAACGGCTCTGTTGCTAGCGTCTTCCAGTTGCACGACAGCGAGGATTTTTTGTCCTGGCGCAATATTGTAGTCAAGATTGTCTGTAGGTAAACTCAACAATCTGAAATGGTCCATAATCTGCTGCCCGGTTGCGATCAAATTATAACGTCCACACATATATGCACCTCGAACTGGTAAAACTGGAAAAAGTTTTTAATCCGTCGATTCTAACAAAGATTCATGATCCGCTACTTGCGCAATACCAAATCGAATTGTGGATGAAACGGGATGATTTATTGCATCCTGTGATTTCCGGCAATAAATGGCGGAAGCTTAAATATATACTCGATCATGCTTTGTCGGTAGGGGCGAATACCCTTATCAGCATGGGTGGCGCTTATTCCAATCATTTACATGCTTTAGCTTATGCCGGCAAGGTGTTAGGATTGAAAACCATTGGCTTGGTTCGCGGCGAGCAACCGGAAATATTGACTCCGACTTTGCAGGACATGACAAAGTGGGGGATGAGCTTGGAGTTTGTATCTCGTACTGAATACAGGCAGCTTAGGCGCTATAAAAATTGGCATGATTTGCCCGGCTTAAAGCCTTGGCAATATTGGCTGCCGGAAGGCGGTGCGCAGACATTGGCATTGAAAGGTGTAGGCGAACTGGTTACCGAAGTAGAGATTCCATACGACACAATTTGCGTGCCCTGTGGAACAGGAACGACTTTGGCCGGTATTATTGAAGCCGTTCCGGAACAAACGTCAGTGTTGGGATTTGCAGCGTTAAAAAACGCCGGTTTTTTAACGGAGGAGGTTAGAAGCGTGCTGTCACAATCTTGTAATAACTGGCAGATAAACTTGGATTACCATTTTGGCGGTTTTGCCAAAATCAATGCCGGGCTAAACGCATTTATTGAAGACTTTGAATTAAAAACTACAATTCCTCTTGAACCTATCTATACCGGCAAAATGATGTATGCCGTCTACGATTTAATCAAAAAACACTACTTCAGGCCCGGTCAGCGTATTATTGCTGTACATACCGGAGGCTTGCAGGGGAAAAGAGGATTTAGTTAATACACATAAATATAATATCAATTGATTTTGAATCTTGAGCACAACATGGACATAAACGAAGCAGAAGCGATAATCGATCTTCAAAAACCGGAACTTTATATTAATCGTGAGCAGAGCCTGCTGGAGTTCAACAAGCGAGTTCTGGCTCAGGCGAAAGATGAAAAAGTGCCGTTGCTTGAAAGACTTAATTATATGTGCATCTCCTGTTCCAATCTGGATGAGTTTTTCGA
This sequence comes from Methylobacter sp., assembly GCF_036845245.1. Taxonomy (NCBI): domain Bacteria; kingdom Pseudomonadati; phylum Pseudomonadota; class Gammaproteobacteria; order Methylococcales; family Methylococcaceae; genus Methylobacter; species Methylobacter sp. The sequence continues at coordinate 61,025 of NZ_DAIUEH010000011.1, read as the reverse complement.
GGTTCGTGTAGCCAGCGTTATTCAGATGGCTGCCATTGATCCAAAAGCCGTCGGTCCGGATGGCTTGACGCCTAATGAACAACTGGAGTTGATTTCCGTTCATGCTCATCAACTGGTTGATGAGCAATATAAAGTCCTGAACGAAATTCTGATTCCGAAACTTGCCAGCGAAAATATTCATTTCATTCGTCGTAAGGAATGGACCGAAGCACAGCAAAAATGGCTGGAAGCCTATTTTAATGATGAGCTATTACCGATTTTAACGCCGGTTGGGCTGGATTCCGCTCATCCTTTTCCGCGCATCCTCAACAAGAGCTTAAATTTTATTATTTCCTTGACTGGAAAAGATGCATTCGGCAGAAATAGCGGGCGGGCTATTTTGCAGGCACCCAGGGCGCTACCGCGCATTATTCAGTTGCCTGCTGAGGAAACCGGTAGCGGCCCGGCGGATTTTGTGTTTTTATCATCGATTATTCATGCTTTTGTTGATCAGCTGTTTAATGGCATGAATGTTAAAGGCTGCTATCAATTCAGGGTCACCAGGAACAGTGATTTTTTTGTCGATGATGATGCTATTGATGATTTATTGCTTGCAGTGGAAGGCGAGCTGGCCATGCGTAATTACGGCGATGAAGTTCGTCTGGAAATTGATGCCAAATGCCCTGATGAAACAGTCACGTTTTTGCTGGATCGTTTTGAAATGAGCCGTGACCGTTTGTTTTTGGTTGATGGGCCGGTTAATCTGAATAGAATTCAGGAAATTAATGCCTTGGTCGGTCGGCCCGACCTTAAATTTCCTTCCTTCAAGCCCGTTGTACCGCAACAGCTCGAGCGTAGCAAAGACATATTTGCAGCGATTAAGCGCCATGATATCTTGCTGCATCACCCGTTTGAGTCCTTTTCCCCGGTCGTTGAGTTTGTTCGTCAGGCAGCAGTTTCCCCTGATGTGCTGGCTATCAAGCAAACGCTCTATCGTACCGGAGCCGATTCGCCGATTGTAGGGGCTTTAATCAAGGCGGCGAGAGCAGGCAAGGTAGTGACGGTCGTTATCGAACTAAGGGCTCGATTTGATGAAAAAGCCAATATCGATTTGGCCTCCAAATTACAAGAAGCCGCCGTGCATGTCGTTTATGGTGTGGTGGGTTATAAAACTCATGCCAAAATGTGTTTGGTATTAAGACGGGAAGGCAAGCAGCTGCGTAATTATGTGCATTTGGGTACCGGCAATTATCATCCTAAAACAGCGCAGATTTACACGGATTATGGATTGTTTTCCTGCGATAAAGAATTAGGTGAGGATGTCCGGCGCGTATTTGCTCAACTGACCAGTTTGGGGAAAGTTACCAAGTTGAATAAATTATTACAATCGCCGTTCACCTTGCATAGTGGGTTGATAGATAAGATTGAGAGGGAAATACTTCACGCTAAAAATGGAAAGCCGGCAAAAATAATTATTCAAGTGAATGCTGTTGTTGAAGAGCAGTCTATTCGAGCTCTTTACCGTGCATCGCAGGCCGGAGTTGAGGTTAAATTAATTGTCAGGGGCGTGTGTTGTTTAAAGCCCGGCGTTCCCGGCGTATCTGAAAATATAGAAGTGCGATCCATTATTGGGCGATTTTTGGAGCATGCACGGGTTTATGCGTTTGAAAATGGCGGTGACAGGGAGGTCTACGCGTCCAGCGCAGATCTAATGAATCGCAATATGTTCAGGCGTGTTGAAATTTGCTTTCCGATTGAAAACAAGAAATTGCAAAGCCGGATTTTGCAGGATCTGAATTTGTATTTAAAAGATAATACCCAGGCTTGGCTTTTACAGTCTGATGGCAGTTACCAGCGCTTAAAGAAAACCGATGATGCAGAAGAGTCGGTTCAAGCCCAAGCTGTGCTTATGCACGAATTTCAATGACCATGATGCGCGAGATTGCCCAGCTTGGGGCTAAGGTACTCAGACAAAAAGCGGAAGCCGTTGTTGATGTGCATGACATTGAAATTCGGGAAATAATCGAAGCAATGCAAAGCACTCTGGCAACGACTTCGGGCGTTGGTATTGCCGCTCCCCAGATCAGCGAATCCAAACAGATTATCATCATTGCGTCGCGGCCTACACCTCGTTATCCATCGGCACCGTTGATGGAGCCTACAGTGATGATTAATCCTTGTTTTCAGATTTTGTCGGAAACGCAAGAGAAAGGCTGGGAAGGTTGTTTAAGTATTCCCGGAATACGTGCTTTAGTGCCTAGGTATCAGGAAATAATGGTTCACTATACCGATCAACAGGGCGACTTGGTGGAGTTAAAGCTGAGTGGGTTTGTAGCGAGAATCTTCCAGCATGAAGTTGATCATCTGGAAGGTAAAACCTATCTGGACAGGGTTGAGAGTAATCTGGATATTTTCGCAGAAAGTGAGTTTGTTAAATTGATTGATGGCACGCAAGCGTGAAAGCTTCATTTTCTCGGCAGTGTCGCACCTGAAATGCATCTATGTTTGGTGTATTTAGTTATATGAAAAACAAATGTATTATCATCTTTACACACTTCTGTTGTTAAAAACGCGCTTATGGTATCATTGGCGGTTTTAATTACCTGGATTATTTAAATGGCTAAAGAAGATCAAATTGAAATGGAAGGCAAGGTGATAGACACTTTACCTAATACCATGTTTCGTGTCGAACTGGAAAATGGTCATATTGTGACTGCACATATTTCAGGAAAAATGCGTAAGCACTACATTCGTATTCTTACCGGAGATAGTGTTAAAGTTGAAATGACACCTTACGATTTAACCAAAGGTCGAATCACGTTCCGTATGCGTTAATCCTGTACTAACAGGATTAACGCAGGTTCCTTAAACACCTAGTACGGCTCGATTGCCGTATTAAAAACCAATCGCTGCAGTCCGCCGAATTAAAAATTGGCTTCAGGAACAATCTGTTCAGCGCTTTCTATAGCAAAGTTCAGTTCATTATCCTTCACGTAAATTCGCACATGCCCTCCGTGTGCCAAATCGCCGAACAACAAGTCGTTAGCCAGAGGTTTTTTGATTTTCTCCTGAATGAGTCGCGCCATCGGTCTGGCTCCCATTTTTGGGTCGCAGCCGTTTTCAGCCAGCCATAATCTGGCATCGACATCCAATGCCAGCGTTACATGCTTGTCTGCCAGCAGGGCTTCCAATTCAAAAATGAATTTATCGACCACATGTCCGACAATTGAAATATCCAATGGCTTGAATTGAATAATCGCGTCCAGACGGTTGCGGAATTCGGGCGAGAAGCCTTTTTCGATAACCTTCAGACTGTCGGTCGCATGATCCTGTTGGGTAAAGCCGATAGAAGCGCGACTGCCTTCTTCCGCTCCCGCATTGGTGGTCATAACCAGGATAATGTTACGGAAATCCGCTTTGCGTCCGTTATTATCGGTTAATGAGCCGTGATCCATAACCTGTAATAATAGGTTAAATACATCAGGATGGGCTTTTTCCAATTCGTCCAGCAGCAGTACTGCATGAGGATGTTTGGTAACCTGCTCAGTCAATAAGCCGCCCTGATCAAAGCCTACATAGCCTGGAGGCGCGCCTATCAGTCTGGAAACAGTATGCCGCTCCATGTACTCTGACATGTCAAAGCGAATCAACTCTACTCCCAGCACTTTAGCCAGTTGCCGCGTGACTTCGGTCTTACCTACGCCGGTAGGCCCTGCAAAAAGAAATGAACCGATAGTCTTCTGCGTATCCCTAAGTCCTGCACGGGATAATTTTATTGCGGATGCCAGCGCCGAAATGGCCTCGTCTTGTCCAAAGACCAGCATTTTCAGGTTTTTCTCCAGGTTACCCAGCTTGTCGATATCGTTTGAAGATACCGATTTTGCAGGTACTCGGGCTATTTTGGAGACTATTTCTTCTATTTCAGCAATATCAATGATCTGTTTGCGATCCGCTTCAGCAGTCATGCGTTGTTTAGCGCCTGCTTCATCAATAACATCAATGGCTTTATCGGGTAAATGCCGATCGGTAATATAGCGATCCGATAACTCCGCCGCTACACGTAATGCATCAGAAGAATATTTAACATCATGATGTTCTTCAAAACGTGATTTAAGGCCTTTTAGAATCAGGATGGTGTCCTCAACGGAAGGCTCAAGTACGTCAACTTTTTGGAATCTTCGCGCAAGAGCGTGGTCTTTTTCAAAGACGCCGCGATACTCTTGATAAGTGGTGGAACCTATGCAACGTAACTGGCCGGAAGCCAGGGCAGGCTTAATCAAATTGGATGCATCCATCACGCCGCCGGAAGCTGAACCTGCTCCGATAATGGTGTGAATTTCATCAATAAACAGAATTGAATCAGGTTCTTTGTTGAGTTGATTTAACAGTGCTTTAAGCCGTTTTTCAAAGTCTCCCCGGTATTTAGTACCGGCAACCAGTGCGCCCAAATCCAGTGAGTAAATCACACTGTTCATCAGAACCTCCGGAACTTGCTCCTCAACAATCCGTTTCGCCAAGCCCTCTGCGATAGCTGTTTTGCCAACACCCGCCTCACCAACGAGTAAAGGGTTATTTTTGCGACGACGGCAAAGTGTCTGAATAGTGCGCTCAACTTCCATGTCTCTGCCGATTAACGGGTCGATTCGGCCTTTTAGGGCTTCTTCATTGAGATTGGTGGTGTATTTATCCAGCGGACTGCCCGCAGCTTCAGCGTCAGGGTTGTTTGATTCCGGTGACCGGCTAGTTGACGAATCGTTCTCAGGATCAATTTTTGAAATGCCGTGAGCCAGATAATTGACCACATCCAGCCTTGAAATATCCTGTTTATTTAACAAATAAACAGCGTGGGAATCTTGTTCGCTGAATAAGGCTACAAATAGATTAGCACCGGAAACTTCTTTTTTGTCAGATGCTTGCACATGAAAAACAGCGCGTTGAAGCACTCGCTGAAAGCCCAAAGTAGGTTGAGTTTCCCGTTGGATACCTACCGGAATAAGCGATGTGGTTTCATCAATAAATTGCGTCAGCTGGCCGCGTAGCGCCTTAATATCGCAACCGCATGCTATCAAAATAGGCTGCGCAGAAGCATTTTCGAGCAATGCCAGCAGCAAATGCTCAACCGTGATAAATTCATGCCGTTTATCATGTGCATTTTTAAAGGCATTATTTAACGTAATTTCAAGTTCTTTACTTAACATACATTCTCCACAACCTAGACTTCTTCCATTGAGCACATCAAAGGATGATGATGTTCTCGTGAATAGTCGTTAACTATATATACTTTGGTTTCAGCAACATCTTTAGAATACATTCCGCATACACCGACACCTTGCGTATGTACTTGCAGCATCACCTGGGTCGCCTTTTCTTCGGACATAGCAAAAAAGTCCATCAAAATCTCAATTACAAAATCCATGGGCGTAAAATCATCATTTAACAAGATAACCTTGTATAAAGGCGGTCTCTTCAGTTTAGGTTTAGCTTCCTGGATAGCCAAACCGCCATCTCTATCTTTGAATGGATCAAAATCAGACATAATTACAGTAATAAAATATTTAGGCCTCTAACATAGTGGCAATCTTAGTGAATTTCAACTCTTATGTTTATAACAAAATAAACAAGATCTATGCGACAGCTTAACAAATGCCTCGCACCTTTCTTCCTAAGTCTTTTTTACCAGCATAATATCTCCAAATCTAGTAAAATATTAACTTTAATTATGTCGGAATTCAGTAATGGTTTGGAAACCAAATGTCACAGTTGCCGCAGTGATTGAACAGGACCAGCGATTTTTAATCGTAGAAGAAGAAACCGGCAATGGACTCCAATACAATCAACCTGCTGGGCATCTTGAAGAAGGTGAGGACCTGATTTCTGCAGTCAAGCGTGAAGTACTGGAAGAAACCGCTTGGCAGTTTGAGCCTGAGCACATTGTTTCCATTCAACTTTGGCGAAAAAATCCTGATTCCCTCAGCTTTCTCAGAGTCTGTTTTTCCGGTCGTTGCCATTCACATAACCCAACACAACAATTGGACAATGGCATTATTGCCGCTCACTGGTTAACACGCGATGAAATCGAAAATCAGCGGCATCGTTTGCGTAGTCCATTGGTGCTTATCAGTATAGACGATTATCTTAGCGGGCAACGCCACTCATTATCCTTGCTTAAATCATTTATCGATCTTGACCATGAGTAAAAAAATAATCGTCGGCATGTCCGGCGGTGTCGATTCTTCGGTAACCGCGTTGCTGCTTTTGGAACAAGGCTATCAAGTTACCGGTTTATTTATGAAAAACTGGGAAGAAGACGACGGCACCGAGTATTGTACGGCAATGGAAGACCTCGCCGATGCCCAACAGGTTTGCGATACGTTGGGTATCGAATTAAAAACAGTAAATTTTGCCTCCGAATACTGGGATGAGGTATTTGAAGTATTCTTGTCTGAATTTAAAGCTGGGCGCACGCCTAATCCCGATATTCTGTGCAATAAACACGTTAAATTCAAAGCTTTTCTGAATTATGCGATTGAAGATTTGGGCGCGGAATATATCGCTACAGGTCACTATGCGCGAGTAGCCGAGAAAGATGGCGAATATTTTTTGTTAAAGGGTTTAGACCCGAATAAAGAGCAAAGCTACTTTCTTTACACATTGGGACAAAAACAATTATCACGTACCCTGTTTCCGATAGGGCATTTGCATAAACCTGAAATACGGGCAATGGCGGATAAAGCCGGTTTTGCCAATAGCCGTAAAAAAGACAGCACCGGTATCTGTTTTATCGGCGAGCGCAAGTTCACTGAATTTTTGCAACGCTATTTGCCCTCTCAGCCCGGCGAAATGCGTACTCCAAAAGGACAGTATATTGGCAAACATCACGGCTTGATGTATTACACGTTGGGGCAACGTCAGGGTTTGGGCATAGGCGGCGTTAAAAATGCGCCGGATGAGCCGTGGTATGTACTGGAAAAAGATTTAGAAAATAATATCCTGATTGTCGGCCAAGGGCACGATCACCCGTTGATGTTACATGACACGCTGGAAGCCAGCCAACTCGACTGGTGCAATAACCAGCCGTTGACCAAACCGATACGCTGTGCCGCTAAAACCCGCTATCGCCAAGCCGATCAACCCTGCTATTTGGAACCGATAGGCAGCGACAGATGCAAAGCTGTTTTCGATCAGCCGCAAAGAGCCATTACGCCCGGCCAATCCGTCGTTTTTTACGATGGTGAAATATGCTTGGGCGGTGGCATTATCGAATCCAAAGCTTCCTCTCGATAGGCAAAGCTAACGAATAACAACATACACTTAAATACTCGGACAAACCTATGACCAATTTTGCCCTCACCGCTATTTCTCCTATTGATGGCCGCTATGCTGATAAAGTGGCTGCATTGCGGCCTATTTTCAGTGAATACGGCCTGATTCGTTTTCGAGTGCTTGTTGAAGTACGTTGGCTGCAAGCCTTGGCTAATCATCCGCTGATTACCGAAGTCAGCCCGTTTAGCGAGGCGGCGACACAGCTGTTAAATAACATCGTCAGCGATTTTTCAGAAACCGATGCGCAACGCGTCAAAGACATCGAAAAAACCACGAATCACGATGTCAAAGCCGTTGAATATTTGTTGAAAGAAAAAATTGCCGGTTGTGCGGAACTGGAAAAAGTCAGTGAATTTATCCATTTTTCCTGCACCTCCGAAGACATCAATAACCTGTCTTATGCGCTAATGCTCAAAGAAGGCCGTGAAGTCATCCTGGCGCAAATCGGCGACTGCATCACGGCGCTTAAAACCATTGCTGTGGAAACCGCGGACCAGCCGATGTTGTCGCGCACCCACGGACAATCAGCTACACCTACGACTACCGGCAAGGAGTTCGCCAACGTCGCGGCGCGCATGCTACGCCAGCAAGACCAACTGCAAGCGGTAGCTTTGTTAGGCAAAATAAACGGCGCAGTGGGCAATTATAATGCGCACTGCGTGGCTTATCCTGATGTGGATTGGGCTGAGTTCGGCCGGAGCTTTGTTGAATCTCTGGGGCTGCAATTTAATCCCTACACCATCCAGATCGAACCGCACGATTACATTGCCGAATATTTTCACGCTTTATCTCGTTTCAATACCATTTTGCTGGATTTTGATCGCGATATCTGGGGTTATATTTCGTTGGGTTACTTTAAACAAAAAACCGTCGCCGGTGAAATCGGTTCTTCTACGATGCCGCATAAAGTCAATCCGATTGATTTTGAAAACTCGGAAGGTAATTTAGGCTTGGCCAATGCGATATTCGGTTTTTTAGCCGAAAAACTGCCGGTGTCACGCTGGCAACGGGATTTAACCGATTCAACCGTATTGAGAAATATCGGCGTCGGAATCGCTCATACCAGCATCGCCATACAAGCCAGTTTAAAAGGCATATCCAAATTGCAGATTAATGTTGAAGCGATTGAAGCCGATCTCAATGCAAACTGGGAAGTATTGGCAGAGCCGATACAGACCGTGATGCGTCGTTACGGCATTGAAAAGCCGTATGAGAAATTAAAAGAGCTCACCCGCGGCCACCGCATTACCCCAGAACAAATGCAGGCGTTTATTGAAAAGCTGGAGATCCCGTCTGAAGCCAAGACAATTTTACTGGAGCTGACGCCGCGGACTTACACCGGTTACGCTGAAAAACTGGCTAAAGAAATTTAGTATGCCTTTGGGAATCATAACTATCAGACCAATAGGTCTATTTATTAACCGTGGCGGTAGAGTTTAGTTATGTTGTCGTATTCAATTATTAGCGAAAAGTCGCTGGCTCTTTGCCGCTGGCTGGCCATTATTACAGCCATAGCTTCGCCTATATCCACTGCGGTAACCAGCGTGGCCAGTATTGCAATGTTATTGACCTGGTTAATTTCAGGAGAATCATTCCGTAGTTTAAAAGTCTCTGCTGAGCAGCCCGCAGGTAAAATGCTGCTGCTGTTTTTTGCGTGGCTATTAATAGGGACTTTTTACGCAGATACGAGTTGGATGGAAAAAATTAACACCTTATCAAGCTGGAAAAAATTAGCCTTTACTTTCGTATTATTAGGCTTGTTTTATCAACCTCAATGGAAGCGCTTGTTTATTGGTAGTTATTTAGCCGTCATGATAATTGCCGGATTAATTGCAGTGCCGCTATGGTTGGCTGATATGACAATAAGACCGGAACGAGAGCCCGGTATATTTATGACCAATTATGCGTCACAAAGCATGGCTTTTATTGCAGCGATCGTTTGCAGTGTTTTTTTATTAAAACAGCAACTCTCTTTAAGAAACAAATGCTTGCTTTATGGTGTCATTGCCTTGTTTGCATTTAATATTTTCTTTATCAGTCCGGCGCGTAGCGGTTATGTGGCATTTCCATTTGCAATGATGTTTGCCGCTGGCTGCGTTTATGGCTATAAAAAACTATTACCGATAATCGCTGTTACCGGCAGCATAATGCTGATAGCAATACTTTGTTCGTCAACCTTACAACAACGGACAGAAAAGGGGTTAACAGAAAAAGACGCTTATCAAACCAGCGGAGAACTGACTTCGATAGGCGTAAGGGTTATTTTTGCAAAAAACACCCTTATGTTAATTAAAGAACATCCGGTATTGGGTTACGGCACATCATCATTTAAATCAACTTATGCTCCTTATGCAGCCGCACAATATTCAGATTGGCGTGGAAGCCCTACGTCAGACCCGCACAATCAATATCTGTTTGTTTGGCTGGAAAATGGGCTGATAGGGTTATTGCTGTTTTTGGCCTATATTTATACGGCTATTCGTCAAGGATTGAATAATCCACCCTATGGCGCAATCGCTGCGAGTTTTTTAGTCGCCGTGTGCGCTTCCAGTTTATTTAATTCCCATTTTAAAACTTTCCCTGAAGGTAATTTACTCGCCTTTTTTGTTGGCATTCTATTGTCGCAACATGGCGCTAATGCTGGTGCTAATACTGAGGAAAGTCAGGATTGATAATGTTTAAGAGATTATTTCATGATGTCGCATTTGTTGGTATTTCAACAGTTTTTAATGCATGTGCCTGTATTAAATTTATGGGTATTGCAAAATAAATTACATGAGGTAAAAATATAACTGTCGAGTCATAATAGTTTTTTAAAAGAAAAATAAATGGTTTTGAAAACCTGATATCGACGAACCAATATAATAAACAAACATTAATATGAGGAAAGAGTTATGAAAAAATTAGCATCCGTATGTGCAGGCTTATTACTTCTTTTAAGTACTTCTGTTTTCGCTGAAGAAAATGCCGCTTCAGCATTGGAACACGCCAAACAGGCGGTAGTTCACGGTAAAGCCGGTCATACACCGATGTTGGTCGATCATGCAAAGGCGGCATTGGAAGATGCGTTGTCAGCCTCCATAGTAGCCAAGGGGGTATCAAAGAACCATATAGAAGCGGGTTCTAAAGAGTTGCAAGAAGCCATTGATCTCGGTACCTTAGGTCATGTAGGCAAGGCTACTACGCATGCTGAAGCAGCTGTGGAGCATCTTAAGGCTGGCAATAAATAATATCGATAATATAGCTGTAGAGGAAAAGGGCGAGTTATTCGCCCTTTTCTTTAGATAGTTATTAACTGTCTTAAAGAAAAGGATTTTCTGGTAATTATTCCAGGTTGATTGATATGCTCATGGCACATCATAAAATCCGGCAGTTGGGCGGGAGCGGTTTTTTGCTCTGAACTAAAACCGATTTTTCAAGCGTGAAAGGTATCTCTATGCAAAAGAACCTATTACGGTTGTATCCAGATTTCTGCGAAAAAGTCACCATTAAAGGCCTATATCTTGGCCATCAATTACATAAACTGGGCACAACCGAATTACCCTTTGTTTATGCCAACTTCCTGTCGAGTCTGGACGGGCGAATTGCGGTAGAAGATACCGTTCAACACAGCACACATATTCCCAAACAGATAACGACAGCTTCCGATTTTGGTTTGTTCATGGAACTGCATGCCCAGTCCGACTGCATTATTATCCATGGCGGTTATATGCGGGCTCTGGGCGAAGGACGCTTGGGCAACATATTGCAAGTCAAGGACAAAGACCTCATTGAATGGCGCCGGGATAATGGTTTAAAGCTTCAACCCGCAGTGGTCATCGCCAGCGCCAGCCTGAATTTTCCGGTTCATGACAGTCTCCAAAAACATGAGCAAACCGTTTATATAGCCACCGGACGAAATGCCGATCCGGACCGTATCCGGTACTGGCAAGACTTGGGATACCCGCTGCTTTTTACCGGCGAAGACCTCACGGTTCACGGCGCTCCTTTGATTGATGCGCTAAGCGAGTTGGGTTACAAGACTATTTATCTGGTTGCCGGGCCGCAAATGTTGGACGCCGTCATTCGGGAAAGGCAGTTATCAAGGTTATACCTGAGCATGACCCATCAGTTGATAGGCGGTAAAGACTTCCGTACCTTACTGACCGGGCCGATGCTTGGGTCGGAAGGCAACCTGATGCTTGAAGCACTGTACTACGAACAGGACTCGCCGCCCGGAACCGGCCAGTTTTTCATGCAATTCGGCTTGGAGCGATCCGTCGGCACTTAAACTTAGATTTTTAAGGGGGGAAGTACATGGAACAATGGGTCTGCACAACCTGCGGTTATAACATGATCGGCGATGCTCCTGATGTCTGTCCTTTTTGCGGGGCCCATCGCGATAAATTTCTCAGTTGGGAAGAAGCCGAAAAAGCCTATCGCGTTACCGCCACTCAAATCAATGACAACGTCAGCCAACTGGTCTCGGTACCGAAGCTGGGATTGGAACATGCGGCCTACCGGATTGAAACGGACAATGAGGCTGTCTGGATCGATTGTCCTTCCGCTTTTAATCGCACGCTGGAACCGGTGCGGAAAATCTTTTTTACTCACCCGCATTTTATGGGCGCATCCAATCAATACCGTGAGCTTTGGCATGCAAAAATCTACCTGCATGCTTTAGATGCAGAAAATCCCTTAATCACATCATTCCCAGTCGATGAGCGTTTCAACGATGACTTCGTGATTGATGGTTTGGCAGCCTATCACATAGGCGGGCATACGCCGGGCTATACGATTTACATCTATCAGAATGTGTTGTTTATCTGCGATTACGCATTTCCGCCCGGCCGAAACATGCGCTTGAATCCATTCGGCCCGAAAAGCGAAACTTTACAAAGAGCCGCGCGGATATTGGACATCATTAACCGAAATTCATTAAAAACTGTCTGCGGTTATAACTATGTCTGCGACTTCAAAAACTGGTTATCTGATTTTGAACGGGTTGTTAAATCCTTTAGCTAATGAAGATTCTTGCCGTTACCGACATTCAAAAGCTGATACAGATCTTGAGTTTGGAAAATTTCTTCAAGCGCGCTGTTGCCGCTTTAGAGGAAGATTTCGGTCGTTGGCACGAATTTATTTTATCGCCGCGTCATGGAACCTATTATCCGGACGGCGTGATTGAATTGATGCCCTGTGCCGACCAACAGCACTATGCATTCAAATACGTGAACGGCTATCCCGGCAATCCGCTCAAAGGCAAGCTCAATGTTGTAGCCATCGGCGTGTTAAGCGACGCCGAGAGTGGTTATCCGGTAATGATCAGTGAAATGACTTTCTTGACAGCATTTAGGACAGCGGCGGCGGGTGTGTTGGCTGCAAAGTATCTTGCCCGTGCAGATTCAAAATCATTAGCTATCATCGGTACCGGAGCCCAGGCGGAATTTCAGGTATTGGCATTCTCAGGCTTTTTTCAGCTCGAAGAAGTTCGTTTTTTTGATATTGATCCGCAGGCAATGGTTAAATTCTCACAAAATATGATCGGTCAAAAATTCAGCCTAATTCCGTGCAACAGCATCGTTGAAGCGGTGCGTGACGCAGATATCATAATAACGGCGACAGCCGCCAAGAAACGGCAATCCCTGTTTGAAGCTGACGATATTGCATCTGGCACATACATTTACGCGATGGGCGGCGACAGTCCAGGGAAAACCGAACTATCCGCCGAATTCCTGAAACGGACCAAACTGGTGGTCGAATATAAACCGCAAACCCTGGTAGAAGGCGAGGTGCAACAATGCGGAGCCGATCTTATTTATGCCGAATTATGGGAGCTGGTTTGCAAGAATAAGCCCGGAAGGCAGGACGACCAGGAAATTACTCTGTTCGATTCGGTCGGTTTTGCGTTGGAAGATTATTCAATACTTCGGGTCGTTTATGAACTGGCAAAAGAATATCAATTGGGCACAGAAGCGGATTTAATTCCCGAACTCAACGATCCTAAAAACCTGTTTAGCATATTGGGGCCTTGAGATACTGCTTAAATTCGGCTTACCGGTATTACTGTTCAGTAGATAAAATTCGGCGACTTACGATATCTGTTCTCCAATTGGTGATATTACCTATTGATTCAAGTTATTGATTTTTATAATCTGTATGCATAGCACGCCCCACAGCGAACCTGAGCCCGAACGGAGTATAGCTATGAGCGACCTGACCGGTAAAACATGTGAAGTATGCAGAATTGGCGCACCGTTGGCTACGCAAGCGGAAATTGACGAATTTATGCCGCAACTACAGGGCTGGGAATTGGTTGAAATAGACGGCATCAAGCGCTTACAAAAAACCTTCAAGTTCGATAACTTTGCAGACGCTTTGTCGTTTACCAATAAAATCGGCGCTCTTTGCGAACAGGAAAGCCACCATCCGGCCATTTTAATGGAATGGGGCAGGGTGACTGTAACCTGGTGGTCTCGCAAGATAAAAGGACTGCATGCTAATGATTTTATTATGGCGGCCAAGACCGACGCGTTGCTATGACGTTTCCCCGTAGTACGCTTCGATAATCGCTTTCATCAGGTGCAAGGTCTTATTGTTGTCGTCTTTTTCAGGATTAAACTCGCTGATTTCCAGGCCGCATATTTTCGGATGCCGATTAATCGATGACAGCGCTTCGAGCAGTTCTTCAGCTTTAATACCGCCTTGAGCGGGAGTTTCAACGCCGGGCGCATCGCCAGGATCGATAAAATCCAAGTCGATGCTGATGCCGATAAGCTTACAAGACAGACTGAGTTTATCGATGGCTTTAATTAGCACTGGAGCAAGCCTATCAATCTGTCTGGCAAAAACAATTTCTACTCCAGCTTGTTTTAACAGATCGTATTCCTGATGCTCATAACTTCGGACGCCTATCAGAATGAGGTTTTCTTGCTTGATAAAACAGGAACCGGGATACATCGCCGCCAGTTTTTTATCCGCTTTTCCAAGCAAAGCGGCCAGCGGCATGCCGTGAATATTACCGGATGGCGAGGTAGCAAAAGTATGCGCATCCATATGAGCATCAAGCCAGATCAGGCCGAATTTGTCGGGCTGCTGCAATGCATTGATTACGCCGCCCCAGGTTCCCAATGCGCAGGAATGGTCGCCGCCGATGATCAGAAAAGCCTGGTTTTGTTCTGTCCAGTATTGGGTAAAACGGCTGATCGATTGATTAAGTCGGGATAATTTTTCTTCCTTTACGCCGTGATTTTCAGGATAAACCATATGCCACTGAAGTTGAAGGCGTTTTTGTTCAGAGTTTTGCCGGGTAAACTCATCGTGCAACATTTCCGCCGCATAGCCGCATGTTCTCAATGGTCCGCCCAAACACGATGCTACGCCTAAAGTTTGTACTATAGCCACTTCACTCTCGTTAACCGGAGGCAATCAATATGAATCAGGATAAAGCAAAAATTAACGTTTATTACGATGGAGCCTGTCCCAAATGTGTCAAAGACAGGTCGACCTATGAAAAACTCGCCGGTAAAGCAGGCGAAAACGTCTGTTGGATCGACATCACCGGCCGGGAACAGCAACTGCGTGAAATCGGCATCGATCCGCATAAGGCGCTGACCGAACTGCATGTCCAGGATGAACATCAGCGGATTTTGTCCGAGCTGGATGCGTATATCCTGCTGATGAGCAAAGTGCCGGTGTTGAAGCCGATAGCCTGGCTGATCGGCTTGCCGTTGATTCGCCTGTTGCTTGCCAAAGTCTATCACTGGCAGGTTAACCGAAGGCTCCGGCGTAGCGGACGCTTATGATTAATCCAATAATTTTTTCAAAACTGTGCGCAAAATACCGCCATCCCGGTAATATTGAATTTCAATCGGTGTATCGATGCGATTTACGGCTTTAAAAGTCGTGACGGTTCCATCAGGAGCAGTTGCTGAAACATTAACTTCCTGTTGCGGCGTCATCGCATCGGAAATATCGATAGCAAAGGTTTCCGTCCCGGTTAATTTCAGGCTTTTAGCCGATTCGCCATCGATAAATTGCAGCGGCAGAATACCCATGCCGATCAGGTTGCTGCGGTGAATTCTTTCGTAACTTTCGGCGATGACCGCTTTTACATTTTGCATAAACGGGCCTTTTGCGGCCCAATCCCTGGATGAGCCGGAGCCGTATTCTTTACCGGCAAGAATGCATAACGGGATGCCCGCTTCTTTGTATTTCATCGCGGCATCAAAAAACGTCATCCGTTCGCCGGTCGGATGATAAATCGTCACGTTGCCTTCGACACTGGGAACCAGCCGGTTGCGAATTTGGCTATTCGAAGGCATGTTCCCGCTCATTACTTCGTCGTTGCCATGGCCCGGCTGGTTGGCCGTCACCTTGTCTTCGGCGCCGATAACCAGCTGGTTGCGAATTCGGATATTCGCGAACGTGCCGCGAGCCATGACTTGATCGTTGCCGCGGCGCGAGCCGTAACTGTTCCAGTCTTTTTGTTCCACGCCTTTACTCAAAAGATATAACGCGGCCGGAGAGTGCGGCGCGATCTGGCCGGCCGGCGAAATATGATCGGTGGTAACGGAGTCGCCGAATAGCGCCAATACCTGCATGCTGCTAAGAGGATGTATCTGCTGGCGGCCTGTCGTCACTCCTTCGAAAAACGGCGGTTTCCTGATATAAGTCGAGTTGTCGTCCCATGCATACAGCTCGGTGCCGCTGACCTCCACCTGCTGCCATGCTTGAGTGCCGGTAAACACATCGCGATATTTTTCCCGGAACATTTCCGGCGTTACGAACTGCCTGATGACTTCCGCCACTTCCCAGGGCGTAGGCCAAATGTCCTTCAGGTAAACCGGCTTGCCGTTTTGATCTTCGCCCAGCGGCTCTCGGGTAATATCCAGCGCCGTCGATCCCGCCAGCGCATAGGCAACGACCAGCGGCGGCGAGGCGAGATAGTTGGTTTTGGTCAGCGGATGCACGCGGCCTTCGAAATTCCTGTTACCGGATAGCACTGCCGAGACGACCAGATCCTTTTCCGTTATCGCTTTTTCAACCGCTTGATCCAGCGGACCGGAGTTGCCGATACAGGTAGTGCAGCCGTAGCCGACCAGATAAAAGCCCAGCTGTTCTAAAAAGCCAAGCAATCCGGACTTTTTCAAATATTCCGTTACCACCAATGAACCGGGAGCCAGCGATGTTTTTACATAGTTTTTAACTTTCAAGCCCCGTTCTACCGCTTTTTTCGCAACCAGGCCTGCCGCCAGCATGACCGACGGATTGCTGGTGTTGGTGCAGGAAGTAATCGCGGCGATCACGACTGCGCCATGGGTGATTTTCTCATCGGTATTATTTCTCGATACGATACCGCTACGATCCAGATCATGTTCGAATAGCCCCATGCCCTTGATGCCTGACGGTTCGGTCAGCATTTGCCGGTAGGTTGGCCCTACTTCACTGAGGGAGATGCGGTCTTGCGGACGCTTGGGGCCTGCCAGCGAAGGTTCAACGGTGCCGAGGTCTAGCTCCATAACCTGGGTAAATTCCGGGTCCGGCGTCTCGTCGGTGCGAAACAGTCCCTGTTCTTTGGCATAACGCTCGGTCAGATCGATCAAATCCGCATGACGACCGGTGAAACGCATATAGCTGAGGGTTTCATCGTCGATAGGAAAAAAACTCACAGTCGAACCTTGCTCAGGCGCCATATTGCTCAGCGTGGCCCGATCCGGGATACTCAAGTTAGTCAGCCCGGCACCGTAAAACTCAATAAACTTTCCGACCACGCCAAATTTCCGGCAAAGTTCGGTAATGCGCAGCACCAGATCGGTTGCAGTCACGCCCGGCGGCAGCATTCCGGTCAATTTAATGCCGACCACATCGGGAACCAGCATGTAGATAGGTTGATCCAACATTACCGCTTCCGCCTCAATGCCGCCGACACCCCAGCCCAACACGCCCAGGCCGTTAATCATTGGCGTATGGGAATCGGTGCCGACGCAGCTGTCGGGATAACAGACGTTTTTATCCTTGTTATGGAACACAACCGGCGCAAGGTATTCGAGATTCACCTGATGCACAATGCCGGTAGCCGGAGGCACCACGCGCAGATTTTTAAATGCCGATTGTCCCCATTTAAGGAATTCATAGCGTTCGGCGTTTCTTTCAAATTCGACGGTTTCATTTAACAACAGGGCATTAGGCTTGCCGAAATAATCCACCTGCACCGAGTGATCAATGACCAGGTCGCAGGGTATCAATGGATTGATCTTTTTCGGATCGCCGCCCAGCTGCTTCATCGCATCCCGCATCGCCGCCAGATCCACGAGGGCCGGTACGCCGGTGAAATCCTGTAATATCACTCGGGCCGGCTTGAACGGGATTTCATAGCGGGTGCCTTGCGCCTGCCAGTTGGCGACACTCAAGACATGATCCAGGGTAATTATCTCGTTGTCGCAGTTGCGCAATAATGATTCAAGCAGGATTTTTATCGTGTGCGGCAGCCGTGAGATATTGGCAGCGCCGGCAGTCTCAAGTCGGGGCAGGGAATAATACGAAACCGAACCGATGCTATCCGTTTTCAGTTGTTGATGCGCACCAAATGGATCGTGGTTAGTCATGATAGAAACCTCACTTATGGACTCGAACAGTGGGCTTGCTGCTTAATGTGGAATACATGAGCGGGTTAGCCGCTCATGGTTCGACAAGCCCACCACCAACGGCTTAACCTTAAACTGTCCCGCCTTAAAGTCGGTAGCCGAAAAATGTTAACAACTTGAACAGCTTTTACCCGTATCAATTGTTGCGTCAAGGTTTTTGATTCCATCTTGAGGTAATCGAGAGCTTAATGGGTTTGAAAATTTATTTGAAGTAAATGGTGATCTAAACCGAATTAACTTTTTAGCCCCAGGAGTAATCGACCTACTTTGTCCTCAACTTAAGAGGCAGTCATCAATTTATAAAAGGCCATATTGCCTATTCATAAAGAGTAAGATTGAGAATAATCCACGTCTTTACGCTTTTTTTACATCCCTATCAGTAAAATCAATTGCCGTTTTAAAACCTGAAAGCTGACTGACTTAAGTGATCTTTGACAGGTAAATCATTCAAATTAATTAAGCATGAGGGAAATAATTGTGAATTATGCTGTTCGTATACTGGGAATAATGGCCTTATTGTTACCGGGAATAGTCTTCGCCGCGGGAGAAACGGCGGCCCCGGCATTGCAACGGATTGATTTGACGCATCATTGGGCAGGTTATTTTTCACTTGCAGTGATGGTCACTGCTTATATTGCAGCGATGTTCGAAGAGGCCACTGAGTTGCGTAAGTCCAAGCCGATGTTACTTGCTGCCGGGTTGATCTGGTTTGCGATTATTTTGGTCTATCAGCAACAAGGCAACGACCAGTTTGCCGTAACGGCCTTCAAGAATAATTTGCAGGCTTACATAGAATTGCTATTGTTTATCATGGTGTCGATGACCTATTTGAATGCAATGGAAGACATGCGCATATTTGACGCTTTAAAAGTCTGGCTAGTCGGTATGCATTTGAGTTATCGGCAGTTATTCTGGATTACCGGGTTGCTGGTGTTTTTTATGTCAAGCGTCGTTAACGGTCTGACAGCGGGATTACTGATGGGAGCAGTCGTGGTCGCCGTCGGTAAAAACAGTCCACGTTTTGTTTCGTTAGCCTGTATCAATATTATTGTTGCCACCAATGCAGGCGGCTCTTTCAGCCCATTGGGCGGGATTTCGACGCTGTTCGTTTGGCAGCATGGTATGCTGGGCTTTACTGCGTTTTTTAAATTATTTATTCCTTGTTTGGTAAATTTTTCAGTTCCGGCTTTGGTAATGCATTTCTCGGTACCCAAAGACAAACCGGATATCGACGCTGAACAGGTCCATTTGCTTCGTGGAGCCAAACGTGTCATCTTCCTGTTTGGGATCACTATAGGGTTGGCGGTGACGTTCGACATGAAATTGCATTTGCCCGCGGCAGCCGGGATGATGGCCGGATTATCGTTATTGCAGTTCTTTTATTTTTATTTAAACAAGATCAATAAACAGAATACTCAAAAGCAATCGGAATTTGCTTTGTTTTTCGGTAACGGGAAAAACAAGTCTTCAGCCAGTGAGATCATCCGGTTGGATATTTTTGACAAAGTCGGCCGTCTCGAATGGGATACCTTGTTCTTTTTTTACGGAGCGATGATGGGTATCGGCGGATTGGGCTTTATCGGTTATCTTGATGCGATATCCCACATGCTGTATGGACAGTTAAGCCCCACTTTAGCCAACATCCTGATCGGTCTGTCCTCGGCATTTGTCGATAATGGCACATTGATGTTCGCTGTCCTCACCATGCATCCCGACATACCGCAAGGGCAATGGCTGCTATTGACCTTGACGTTGGGCGTCGGGGGAAGTCTGCTGGCGATAGGCTCGGCGCCTGGGATTGGGTTACTGGGTCAAGCCAAAGGTCAATATACTTTCACCAGCCATATGAAATGGTGTCCGGTTATTTTGTTAGGTTATTTTGCCAGCATCGGCGTACATTTTTTGATCAACTCTAAATCCTTTTAACAGCACGGCTATTCCAGTAGCTTCGGGAGAAAAGTTTGCGTAAAAACGAGCCTGAAAGCGAACAAGATATTCAGCTCTACGAAATGATGTTAAACCGTCGCCGTTGGGATCGATTACAGGGTTACATGGCGGGAATAACCGTGCCCTTTATTTGCACACTGATCGATTGGCCGCTACGTCATGTTCTAGGGCCGGCCAGCATTCTGATGACTTACTTATTAGGGGTGTTTTTAGTGGCGAGCCGGTATGGACGAGGCGCATCCATCATCGCTTCCCTTTTGAGCGCTCCGGTATTCGCTTTTTATTTTGCCTCTCCGATTTTTTCATTTGCGATCAGCGATCTTGAAAACATCATAGGGTTAGGAGTGATGATAGTTGTTGCTAATGTAACGAGTAACTTTTTGGAAAGAGTACAACTGCAAGCAGAAATTTCCAAACAGCGTGAAAACCGGGCCAACGCACTTTATCGTTTAAGTCAGGCCTTATCCGATGCCCATAATCAACAATCAGTCGCCGGAATTGCAGTGAGTCATATCTATGATGATTTCGGTGCTTTGTCGGTATTATTGTTTCCGGATCAGGAGTTTCAGCTTCACTATCCATCCGACATACCGCTCGAACATTCTCTTCGAGGTGTTGACCTACAAATAGCACAGCAAACCTATCAGCAACACACGGCCAAGCAAACCAGCAAGTCAACAGGCCCAATCGCCTATTATCCTCTGGAACGCTCACAAACCATTCAGGGCGTACTGGCTATAGAATCGCCAGCGGGTGCTGATTTGGCGAGTCCGGAATTAATTACTTTTTTCGATACTTTTTTAAACCTGATTTCACAAACGCTGGAACGCCTGAACTTAACCGAGAAGGCCAACAATGCCAACCTTCAAGCCGAAACCGAATCGTTACGCAACGCGTTGTTAAGCGCTATATCGCATGATTTACGCACCCCACTGACACGTATTATCGGTGCAGGCACTGCCTTGGTTGAAAATAACGCGGATTTTTCAGCGGAAGAAAAGCTTGATTTTAATCGAGTAATTCTTGACGAGGCTCAACGCATGTCAGAGTTGACCAGTAAAATGCTGGATATGGCGAGACTGACGGCGGGTGAAATCATTCTCCATCAGGAATGGAACGCTCTTGAAGAAATAGTCGGCAGCGCCTTGAACCGATTGGAGAAAAATATCGGCACTCGTCCGATAAGAACACTCTTGCCCGACCATTTGCCGTTGCTTTGGATAGACGCCGTATTGGTTGAACAGGTTCTGACCAATCTAATCGAAAACGCCATCAAGTACACACCTGCGGGCAGTCCTATCGATATTAGCGCTGAACTGTCAGCTAGCAATTTAACCGTCAATGTATCGGACTATGGGTTTGGTATTCCACAAGGCATGGAAGAGAAGGTGTTCGACAAGTTTTACCGCCTTGAATCCGAAAGCCATCAAGGCGGTGTAGGACTCGGATTAACCTTATGCCGAGCCATTATTGAAGCCCATGGCGGCACCATTCAAGCGGCCAATCAATACGGCAAAGGCGCATCATTTATCATTAACTTACCTATCCATGAGCCACCTACACTTAACTGTTTTGAAGAGATGGCGTCATGACGGACGAGATCAAACCGCTCATTTTAATCATTGAGGACGATCAGCAAACACGTCGTCTTTTGAAAACCAATCTTTGCAATCGAGGTTGGCGTGTCATTGAAGCGGAAAACGGTAAAAACGGTCTTTCACTGGTTAAAAGCGACAGTCCTGATCTGGTAATACTTGATTTGGGCTTACCCGATATAGATGGCATTTCGGTTACCAAACGTTTGCGGCAGTTATCTGATTTGCCGATATTGGTGTTATCGGCCCGCAGTCAAGAGCAAAACAAAATCATGGCGCTGGATGCAGGGGCAGATGATTATTTAACCAAGCCTTTCAGCACCGGAGAACTGCATGCTCGTCTTCAAGCATTGCTGCGGCGTGTGATGCGAACAATAAACAACATGGAAACGTTCCAAACCGGCGAATTAACAGTCGAGCTGGCTCGGCGCAAAGTTTTTATAGCGGGCAATGAAGTGCATATAACGCCCATCGAATACCGCCTGCTCAGCATTCTAGTCCGTCATGCCGGTCTAGTGGTTACCCATCGTCAACTTCTCAAAGAAGTCTGGGGAGTCGAGCATATTCATGATCAGCATTATTTGCGGGTCTATATGGGGCAACTGCGCCATAAACTGGAAATCAATCCCGCTAGACCCCGCTATTTACAGACAGAGGTTGGCGTAGGCTATCGGTTAGTTGATGATGAGGAATGCTAATCAGCATTCACAAGTATTTATAAAACTTCTATTATTAGCAAAAATTCATAACAGCCAATCTTCCAGCTTTAAACCGGGTACTCTGGCAAACTCGCGGGTGTTATGGGTGACAACGGTGAGGTTGTGGGCAACGGCGATGGCTGTAATCTGCAAATCATAGGGGCCGATCGGTGTACCTTGGTTGGTCAAATGGGCACGGATGTTTGCTCACCTTGTTGCATTGCTTGACCCGCAAAAAGGTAAGCTGGGCAACCATTCCAACAAGGTGAGCAAACGGGCGCGATTCTGTTCTTGTCGAGCGCTCTTGGCTACGCCAAACCATAGCGTTTGCGCTGAGCCCTTCGACAAGGCCTTTAGTCACGAGTGTAGCCGAAGAGATCAGCGCGAACGGCAATAGTTCCTTGATGGAATCCAAAAAAACTCCCACAGTTCTCCCATTACATCGGCATAATTTTGTCAGATACTATGCTCCATGTTGTGAGAGTGAATTCATGGAAAAACAAAATAAACGTCAATAACAGGTAATTTAATTTCTATTTTATATTTGAAAATAACAGGTTAATGAGTCAGGTAAATATTGGGAGAAAATTCCGCCAAGAAGAAAGCGGGGTTTGAAATATCTATAAAGTGGAAATCACTCTGGCATAGTGATTTCTACAGAACAGTTAACCAAACAAATCAAACAAAATTGATGGAGAATGCAGAAATGAAAAGATTACCGGAAGCCGTTACCACAAAATTTACCGAATTGTTTGCTGTGCTGCATAGCGCCACGGATGATTTAAAAATGGCGGGCGCTGAAGCCTGTTTAATTGGCGATTTTTCGCAAGTGGCCGCGCTCAATGATTCCTGCCGCAAGTTGCAAGCGTTAGAATCGAACATCAAAGCCACCGTAAATAATTTTGACGCAAAATATACTGCGCAGACGGTAGAGATGACGGGTTTTCACAAAAAGGATAAGCATCGCACCCGAAAACAAGGCGGGCGTTTACGGGTAACCGTTGCCGGTAAAGTCATCGAGCAACAGACCATTGCCGAAACCTTTTTCGAGGCATTGAAAGTTTTCGGCCTGGAGCGGGTGGCGAAGCTGAATAAGACAGTCACCTCGATTCCGCTGATCGCCAGAACACCGACCAGCGACTATCAAAAGCAAAGGCGTTGTGATGGCTGGTTCATAACCACCCACGTTAACAAGGTCTCCGCGACAACGGTGTTGGAAGAAATCGCAGAAGCATTGAATATGCCGGTGAAAGTCGAATGTATTGAGCGGTGATTTGCAAGGATAGCCGTTGGTTTGATAAACAACGGCAACACCAAGCTTATAGGCAATCATCAATCCGATGATTGCCGTAAGCACACGAACCCAACAAAAAAGCACAAAACTAAAGGCCGAGACCATGACCGAACAAAACACCTTGTCAATTTCTGAACTGCAACAACAAGTTAACGCTGGCGATGCACTGGCACAATATGATTTAGCTCGTCACTATGCAGAATGCGAGCATTTTGATTTGGCCTTTGAATGGTTTAGAAAAGCCGCTGAACAAGGTTTTGCTGAAGCTCAATATGAATTAGCAATAGGTTATTTTCATAGAGGTAATCCCCCAAAACTTGTGGAGTGGCTTGAAAAAGCAGCGGAACAAGGTCATGTTGAAGCAATTTCTCGCCTGAAGGAGTTCAAGGATCCTGACTTTTGTGTACAAATAGCAAGCTCATATTCAATAGGTGTGGATGGATTCGAAAGAAATGCAAATCTTGCTTTTAAATGGTTTTTCTACGCAGCTACTCATGGTGGTTCAGCAATTGGAAATTTTGAGGTGGCAAGGCACATTCTCGAAGGAAAGGTAGTAGCTTATGACGAAAAAGGGGCTGTAATAGAAAATGGACTTGATGAGTTTGCTTTTGCAAAACTTAAAAAAGCTGATGAGCTATGCGGGGATATCAAGCAATACGAGATCATAAAAAAGGGGGTAAACTGTCTATTAGCAGCATGTTATGACCAAGGTATTGGAATCAAAAAAAATCGTGAATTAGCTCAATTCCATCGTCAACTAGGTATTGATGAGTCTGATATAAAAAAAGTATATGAGTCATATCTCGACCTCCCATCGCAATTCACAAAAGAATCGCTGGGTGAAATAGTTGCTAATAACTTCGAAGATAATACGGATTTGACACAGAAATTGATTGAACATGCCTTTAAAGATTCTAAGGGTGAGCAAGAATTTAAAAAATTTAGCTTGCTTGCTAGTAAAGAGATAGCTAAAAAAAACCAAGAACTCGAAGCCAAAAATAAACAACTGACAGAAGCACAAAAAGAGCTCGAAGACATGATGTCGATGTTCGCGCATAAATTTCGTAGCCCTTTGGATGCTATTATCTACAACACCACTCACGAAAATCAGGTCAAGCTTTATACCGAAGCAGCGCAAACCATGCGCGGCTTGTTAAATATTTTTAGCATTATTTCCACCGATGCGGAAATCCTCAAAGATAAAATCAAACAAGACCGCCTAGGCAACGGCAGGCTGGCGGGAGTATTCAGCAAGACTTTGGACATGATTTTGCTGCATTTGCTTTCTGTATCAGGAGCGGAAAAAATCCAGCAACATTACATGGCTTATGCCAAGGCACACGGACAGTGTGATGCAGATGTAAATTATAAAAACTGGTGTGAAGACTATTTTGAACTGGAGCAAGCGTTACAAGCCGAATGGGAGCAAAGTTTCGCGCTGTTATTGAATCAATCGGCTACACTGGAACAGCGCCTTGCTTGGTTGGAACAGCACTTTTTTAAATTAAAGTTGATCGGCTTTGAACGTAGCGACATTCAATTTAAGGAATATGGCGTTACCGAATCGTTTTTAACTATACTGCTCAATGAAATATTGGTTAATGCCTTTAAGTATTATTCATCGGCAAGCAAACACCCAGTTATTCTGGAATGGACAGAACGCGATAGTTATCAAGTGTTTATTTGCCGGAATCCCAGCATTCGTAGTGAACGCACGATTATCAAAGGTAGCCATAAAGGGCAGGCTTTTTTGTCCACCTTAGCACGCAAAACAGGCAGCATATTTACAAAACCCACGCCGCAAGATGATTTTGTCGTTGAGTTCGGTATTCCCGATGAACTTTTAATTTCTAAATGAAGGTGAACAATGAGTTATTTTTTGTGGATAGAAGATTTTGAAAACTCGCCCAAAATCACCGCAACTGAGGTGCTTGGCGGTATCAATATTGATGAACAGCAATTTTCGGATCACAAACAGCAGTTAAAAAAGAATTTGAAAGCACAAGGCATTTATATTGAGCTGAGCTTTCAGGATGGTT
Organism: Methylobacter sp.; assembly: GCF_036845245.1. Classification (NCBI taxonomy): domain Bacteria; kingdom Pseudomonadati; phylum Pseudomonadota; class Gammaproteobacteria; order Methylococcales; family Methylococcaceae; genus Methylobacter; species Methylobacter sp. Next base: position 35,525 of record NZ_DAIUEH010000011.1, on the reverse strand, counting down.
TGGGTTTTATTCGGCAAAACTTGGGTAAAATTGACTACATCATTCTCGATATAGATTTAGCAGCTTATTCTAAAGGTGATGTGATTAATGATGATGTTTTAGAATTACTGAAAACATTTCAAGATTACCAAAAGCCCGTTGACGAAACAGAAGAAGAGCAACTTCTCGAACAAGAATGTGCAAAATTAAAACCTTTAGCAGGATATTATTTGTATACCGAATTAGTAGTAGAACTGGGCTTTCCAAAACAACATATTTTGTTTTGTTCCAATCACGGTGAAAACTCGATTTCTACGCGAGACGCTTTTAAAACGGCAAAAATGGCTTTACCGACTATTTATGAAAAATCGGCCACGGAAGTGCAGGAATGGGTGAAAACTTGTTATGAAAATCCTTATTCACGGTTGCGACGGGGGATTATCGAAGGTTGTCAATATGTTAAAAAGTTGGTAGGTGATAAATTATATTTCAATGAGTACATTAAGAAGAACGAACGGATTAAACCGGAAGATATACTCAATTATTTAGATGTAACAGAAAATTTTTTACCCTTGCGAGAACCAATAGATAAAACCGCTTTATATAAACTTTTTATTAGAACGCTATCGCATGAATGGGAAGCGGCAGACTCTATAAGAACGGATAAGAATAAAAAAGATGCCACGTTAGCATGGGTTATGCGAAATACACGCCATTGGATAACGCATAATTCAAATTTATTCAGTGATCTTGATGAAAAAATGGTGGCTTATCTGTTTATGGTGAATCTTCGGGTTATGTTCAATTCTGACGACGATACCTTGCAGTGTTATGAAAAAATACTGCTCAATCTGTTTGCTGAAGACGCATTGTCAGACGCACAGTTTAAAACAATAAACGGTAATAAATTAATCCCAATAAGCAAGGCTTACCTTGATATTAATAATATCGTCCTGGATGAAAAGCGTAATGGCATTCTTATCCAGGATGCTTTTTACTTTAATGAATTAGCTAATAATATTCAGCTAAGCAGTTCATCTCTCAGAAATGACAAGCAACTATTCACTAAATTGCTGTACCAAATGTTTTGGCTTAGCACATCCAATCCGTACATTGACAAAAGCAATAAAAGAAATTTTCTGGAAATAAAATTTTGGGATTTTAATTATGCTGAAAAGCCTTATCTAAATGGGCTTGCGCGACATATTTATAATGCTAGTTTTTCAGAAGCTTAACCATTATGTCCGCAACACACAAAACCGAAATACCTGACCACCTCAGGCAACAAGCGCAGAACATGGTCGAACAGGGTTGGGTTAATAATATGGAGGAACTGATTGCAGATCAAATGCTGCGCTATAAATACCTTCCTGTTGATGATTCTTTCAAAGAACCTTTCGATAAAAAAGGGGCGCTCTCTGTTATAAAAGATGGAACAATAAAATTTTCACATGCAAAAGAATTTAACGACCCATTTGACTGTTACCCAGATATAGATAAAGAAGAACTCAGTAAGTATTTTTCTGGGAAAAAAGGATTTCTTAAAAATATTGGTAATGAACTTGGATTATCACCAGCGCAACGCATTCAAGAGAAACCCAAACAAATAAAGAGACTAAAATCATTTAGCAATCCGCTTGAAATACTTAACAATCAAATCGGAATCTGTTCTTTATCAAGAAATCCACTTAATCTGTTAATGTGGGCGCACTATGCAACCAGTCATTCCGGTTTTGTTGTAGAGTTTTCTATTCCCATAAAACCAACATCATTTGATGATCTTCTTTGCCTAGTTCCTTTTCCCGTACAATACAAAAAAGAAAAACCAAAAATAATTAGTCCTAAATCATTTAAAGAATATGTCTTGACCAAAGGGGAAGATTGGGAATATGAACAGGAAGAACGTGTAATTGATTTTGATCGAAGATGTGGAATACATCCTTACGATAGAAAACAAATTCTCAAATCTGTTATTGCAGGCATGAGAATGAGTGATGATGATTTTTCTATACTTAAAAAATCGGTTGATGCTGTGAACACAGAACTAGGTATTAATGTGGTAGTCCACAAAGCAGAACCATTGCAAGGTAAATTCGCGCTTTTCGTCCAAGATAGAGATGATTTTAATATTCATGATAACGAATCATAAGTATTGGTAACAATATTGCACTTATGAGTTGAATCTAAGGGATAAAATAATAAACAGAACCGAAATAGAACAAGCCGTATTAAAAGAAATACACACTTTGCCTTTAGATAAAGTCGAAGCCACATTAAATTTTGTTTTGTCGTTAAAAAACAAACCGATTAAGAAAATACCTTTAGGATTATTGAAGGGCAAAGTGGCATTTTCTATCGAAGGCAACTTTAAAATGACGGATGAAGAGTTTTTGCAATCATGAAAAATTATTTCCTCAATAGGTAATCATCATGTCCACACTTATAAAAACCGAAATACCCGATCAACTTTGGCAGCAAGCGCAAAACATGGTGGAGCAAGGTTGGATTGATAACATGGATGCGCTGATTGCCGAAGCGATGCGCCGTTATATCGAGTCTCATCAACAAACGATCAGCGAACGCTTTATTCGCGAAGATATTGACTGGGGCCTGCATGGAAAAGACTAGGGCTGTCGTCATTGCCGACGCCGGGCCTATTATTCATTTGGACGAACTGCACGGCCTCGACCTTCTGGCCGATTTTGACAAGGTTATTGTTCCGGACACGGTTTGGAATGAAGTGGAGCGGCATCGGCCTCAAGCTTTGGCTTGCTCCGAAGTTAAATTCATTCGCCAACGCGCTTTGCATTTTTCGGCACAAGTGGATGCGCTAACCCCGTTTTACACTTTGCATGTAGGAGAGCAGGAAGCCTTGCATTTGTGCTTTGAATTCAACAATAGCCTGCTTTTGACGGACGATACCGCCGCCCGGTTAGCTGCAAAAAATCTAGGCGTAACGGCACATGGCACACTGGGCGTGTTGGTTCGCGCCATTCGTCAACAAACCCGTTCAAAATCGGACGTATTGGAGTTGTTGCGCGTTATTCCAACACACACCACTTTGCATATTCGCGCTTCATTATTGGTAGAAGTCATTCGCGACGTAGAGAAAAACGCATAATGAAGTTTATAAATTAATGTCTGCTAATCTTATTCAAACACTGATTCCTCAACTTCCCCGCTACGCCGAAGAAGAAGGCGATTTTTACAGCGTTCCGCGCGAAGCATTAATCAGCGCACTTTGTCGTCAGCATCAACTTGAGCGCGCGATTGCTGAAAACACTGTTTATGTAATAGAAACCCTGCTCGATAGCTTGGCCGTATTAAATACCGCCTATTTACCAAAAGGCGAGTGGTGTTTTGTTTCATTTCCCGCGCAATTGTTGGCTATGTCGATATTAACTGCGATGAGCGACAATGAATCACGCTTTTTTGCCGATAATTTTTGGAATACCCAAGGCATAGCCGATGCTAAGAAAAATCAGCAGCGCGAGGTGTTGAGCGTCATTGAAAATAGGCGCTATGAACATCACTCAAGCCATAACGCCAAGCCTATCCGTTATATCTATGTGTCCTGGGGACTTATCAAACTGGACGGCAACATTTTGTTTTATCAACGCGAAGATACTCAAAAGCGTTTTGATAAAAAAGCCGGGGATTATGGCTTAGTCGGCGGGCGGTTGAATCAACACGATGTGCCGGCTGATATGGCGATGCCGGCTTTACTTGCTGAACTGCAATCGGCAAATTCCGGTTTAATTAAAAAAGCCTTGCCGGAAACATTAAAACGGGAAATATCCGAAGAAGTGGGCTTGGTTTTTGAGCTGCATTATCGTTTTATGCCTTGGCGTAGCTTAAAGCCTTATCGGCAAGTTCAAGGGTCTGCGCCTAATCATGCGCTAACCGAATATTATTTGGATATTTTTCAGATTGAATTGACGTTGGAAGGCTATTTATTTCTGCAACAGCAAATCAAGCGCGATGACCGTCTGGCTTGGTTTGCGATTGACGATGTAGCAAACGGCGAAACCGTGGACGGCAAGATTGCTTATGTCAAAGCCTTGGTTGATGATGACCGCTTAGCGTTAAAAACAGGGCTGTTGGCTTTACCGGATAGTTTTGCGACAGGTTATCTATTCGATCCGCCGAAATACGGTTTAACATTGCTTGTTGATGCTGAAAAGCCGCTGTTAGCCGGTGTTTTAGGCAAGGAAAAAGCCATTGATGTGGTTTTAACATCCAGGCAATTAAGCGTTTTATTGGGTTTGGCGGCACATGGTCGCGGTTTTGAGTTTGCGGCGGTTGAACAGAATATTGTCTTTCATTCTTATGGTTGGGTTGATGTTAAAAATAATCCGACGCTGCAAGCGGAATTAAAGCAGTTGGTTGAATTGCTTAAAGGCACTGATTTGATTATTGAAAATCACCGTGATGAGTTGTTTCGCTTATCGATCAATCCTGGTGTGGTTTATTTTGATGAAGCGTTGTTTACTTATTCGGTGCATAAAGCCGACCTAATCGGCACTAAAACAAAAATACCTGTGAGCATTGAAAGAAAAGCCCTTGCTACAGCATTAGGCATGACTACAGTCAAAGCGGAAGCATTTAAAGTGACTTTGGAATTTGCGCATAAATTACAGCAATTATCTGAGAAGCAATTTTCGGCAGACAACGATGAGGCTGTAAAAATAGAAGACAGGTATGAGAAAAATTTACACAAAGAATCCAGGTTTTCGGCATTGGGCTTAAGAAAATTGATACGCCGGGATGCAGGGGTTATAAAGTTTTGTTGTAAATTAGATGTGTTATAAATATTGGAGTGTGCAAGCATGTCGTAACTTAGCCGGACGGGGCATGTTGCCCGTCCGAAACGTTTTGAGTCGGTTCAGTGTAGCTATTGGGTGTAGACAGCGTAAAAAACGTTAGTACCAGGGTTGCAAACCCCGTCCCGCTTGCTTCTGAATTAAATGACTTGCCTATACAGGCAATAACCTAACCACAGAGGGCAACGCATGAAAACAAACACCAGCAATACCCGTACCGAAACCGACTCATTCGGTCCCATACAAGTACCCGCCGACAAATACTGGGGCGCGCAAACCCAGCGTTCTCTGCTTAACTTCAAAATCGGCAATGAACGCTTGCCTCGGCCTTTGATTCGCGCACTGGGCATCGTCAAACATTGCGCTGCACTATCGAATATCGCGCTGAATAACATTGATGAAAAAATCGGCTACGCGATAACGGATGCGGCTCAGCAAGTTATCGACGGCAATCTGGACGACAACTTTCCTCTGGTCGTCTGGCAGACCGGCTCGGGCACCCAGTCCAATATGAACGTCAACGAGGTGATTTCCAACCTGGCTATCGAGCGGCTTGGCGGCGCTATGGGAACTAAAACGCCGGTGCATCCGAACGATCATTGCAACCGCAGCCAGTCCTCGAATGATGCTTTTCCGACGGCCATGCATATCGCCACCGTCGAGCAGTTACACCATTTATTGATTCCCTCGCTTCAACATTTGCATCGTACGCTTTTGGGAAAATCCCAAGCCTGGAGTGAAATAATCAAGATCGGACGAACGCATTTACAGGATGCAACGCCGCTGACATTGGGGCAGGAGTTTTCAGGTTATACCGCTCAGGTGCAACTGGGCATCGAGCGTATTAACGACAGTCTGAAACGGCTGTATCCGCTGGCGCAAGGCGGTACCGCGGTCGGCACCGGCCTGAACTCAAAATCGGGTTTCGGCGACCGGTTTGCCGAAGAAGTTGCGAAATTTACCCAGCTTCCTTTCGTTTCTGCGGCCAATAAATTCGAGGCGCTGGCTGCGCATGACGCGATGGTGGAAATTTCCGGAGTGTTGAATACCATTGCGGTCAGCCTGAATAAAATAGCCAATGATATTCGCTTGTTGAGTTCAGGTCCGCGCTCCGGCATCGGCGAGCTGTCGTTGCCTGAAAACGAACCCGGCTCTTCGATCATGCCGGGCAAGGTGAATCCGACTCAATGCGAAGCCATGACGATGGTTTGCGCGCAGGTTATGGGCAATCACACCACCGTCACTTTTGCCGGGGCGCAAGGGCATTTGGAACTCAATGTGTTCAAGCCGGTCATTATTTATAACGTGCTCCAATCCATCCAGCTTATTGGCGATGCGGCAATCAGTTTTACCGATCATTGCGTTGTCGGTATCGAGCCGAATGTTGACCGTATTGCCGAGCTTATGGAGCGTTCTTTGATGCTGGTTACCGCATTGGCCCCGCGCATCGGTTACGACAATGCGGCCAAAATTGCAAAACTGGCGTTTAAAAATCGCAGTACGCTACGTGAAGAGGCGGTTTCCGGCGGCTTTGTAACTGAGGAGGAATTCGACAGGCTTGTTCGTCCTGAGGAAATGATTTCCCCCAAATAGAGTGAATTTATGTATAAATCATGTAGCTCGGAATAAACCTTTTCGAGCGACAGCGAAAATGGGCGTTTCCGGCAGAGACCGGTTTCGCCGGAAAACGGCCACCTCACGCTACGCTCTTCGGCAAGCTCAGGACAGGCTAGGGTGGTCTTATTCCGGTCTATGCCAATCGTATTTGTGATAGCTATTTTCATCGCCGCACATGAAAAGGCATTTGATGTTATTCAAAAAAACAATCACTCAAATCCGACGTTTTAACCTCTTTGGACATTTTGCCGTCATGGATTATCTGAAAGGCTTTATTGAAATCCGCGTTGGTAAAGCCGCTCGTTAAATGCGCGCACAAGCAATAAAGAGCCGAATAATCATCGCTGTTGCCTGAAGTGCAATTATTGATTCGGTCGGACAGGATACGGATGATAGAAAGAATAAAGCCATCATGCCGCCATGTGACCGGATGGTCTGTCGCATCATCCCCCTGCATAGCAACACCGGATAATGCACAATAGGCAAGGTTAATCAATCCGGCCAATATCTCAACCATGTCGCCCGCTTTAATCGCTTTGAATACCGCGCTGCCTTTATCCATCAGTAACGCCTGATTCATAACAATATCCATGTCGGATAAGCGCTCATTTACCCCATGTTTTGCTTGCGGAAATGAAAAGGCGTTGTGAAATTCTCTAACAAGTTTCAAGTGTTTATTCATGGCTTTTGTCCTCTGTCTGTTATGGCGATTTAGCTTCATAGACTGGGCTGTAAAGGCATGAAGCCTCGCTCGCAATGGGTTACGTCATTTAGTCCAGTTTACGGCCCTGTCCAATATCTCGCCGACTTAAGTCGAATTTATGTAATAACCAGATCAAACTAAAGATTCTTTAAAGCTATTTATTCGAGTGCTATTTTCCCCTCAATGCAATGGTTTACGCCAAGAGCAGGGGCATATAGAGTCATTTTGATGTCTATCGGCTCAGAAGAGTTCAGATTTCCGGCCTCAACAGCTTTGAGAACTGCATGTTCGATTTCGCGTTGCGATGTGATGCCGACATTTTTGAGATATCTTCTGATTTCCATGTTTAACGTGTCTTCATTCATTTTGACCTCCTAAAGGCAAAGTAGATTCGATTAACAGCGATGGAATTCATTTGTGATGGAAAACCGGGTCAGCGGTAATCAAGATTAATGCATCGTATGAACTGTATCATGTCCTGATGCTGAGCATACAGCCAAAAAAAAAATATTTTCGGTCAAAAAAGCCGAGTAGGGCGTCTTAGGCTAAATAATATGCCGCCTTCGGTTAGGGAAGCGCTGATTAAATCCTTCGACAGGCTCAGGACGAACGGTAAGTTGTTGATTCCGCTCGTGGTGAGCTTGTCGAACCATGAGCGGAATCGATTTGTTTAGCGCTTCCTTAGACAACGTTGCTTTATGCAAGAAAATAACAACATTTTACAAAATCCACGTTTTCGGTTTAGTGGCCTCCCGTAACGTTTCCAGCGCGTTCTCATAGTCGAATGTATCAATTTGGTGGCTAAAGTCAGTATAACGGCCGCCCAATTTCGCTCGTAACATTTCGGCGGATTCACGGGCCAGACGGTTGGCGCAGGTGTTATCTTCAGCAAGCAGGCTTTCCAGTTCAAGGATGACCCGATTGATGAGTTCAGGATCCATGTTGCATTCAGTGTGCTTAGTAAAGGCAATTTCCTCAGGCAAGGTCAGGATTTCCCGGATCAGTTGCGTCAACTTAGCATTACATTGCCGGGCCAGTTCTGTGCATTCGGCAAGCGTTGCGTTTTGGCGCAAGGCATTATCCAGCTTGGTAGCCAAGCCTGAAACGTCACTTGCGCCAAGGGTGGCGGCAATGCCTTTCAGGTTATGTATCAGGCGTTGCGCTTCTTGGATGTCGCCGTCGGCCAGCCGTTCCTGTACATGCTTCATGTCCTCGCTATGGGAATCTGCGAACATGCGCAGAAGGCGCTGATATTTTGTGATGTCGCCTCTGAAGAGGGCAAGGCCTGGCGTAGACTTCAGCCCCTGAATTGTTGTCAGCCGGTTCGGAATGCCGGAGTCGTGGACAGGGGCCGCTACCGGCTCAACGGGGTGGGACTCGAAATCGGCAGGTGGATGGCGCCGAGGAGGATGCGGTAGCCAACGCAGTAAGGTGGCGTAGAGGGTCTGCGGAATCACGGGCTTGGCAACAAAGTCGTTCATGCCTGCGTCCAGGCAGATACGTCTATCTTCGTCAAAGGCGTTGGCGGTCATAGCCAGGATCGGCAAGGATGTGTAACAGGGTTCGGCACGGATTGCTCTGGTGGCCGCCAAGCCATCCATATCGGGCATCTGCACATCCATCAGTACCAGATCATAATTATTTCCGCGGAGCTTATCCAAGGCGACGCGACCGTTTTCCGCAGTGTCCACCGACAAACCAACTCCGTGTAGCAATTCCATCGCCACTTCCCGGTTAATGGGGTTATCTTCCGCCATCAACAAGCGAGCACCGGCATAATCCCGGCGTAGCATGACCTCGGCGTCTTCCGATTTTTCCTTGGTTTGGGCAGACATCACGCCATGTCCCCGTCGGAGCCGAACGGTAAACCAGAAGGTGCTGCCTTGGCCCAAGACGCTTTCCACGCCGGATTCGCCGCCCATCATATTCGCCAGACGCCGGGTAATGGCGAGTCCCAGACCGGTACCGCCGTGTTTGCGGGTAGTCGAAACATCGGCTTGGGCGAAAACTTCAAACAACATCGGCAGATTCTCTTCCGCTATACCGATTCCGGTATCCTGAACCTCAAAACGCACCAGCAATCCTTCGTCGGTTTCTTCCAATAGCTTGGTGCGTAACCAGATGACGCCACGTTCGGTGAACTTGACGGCGTTGCCTGCATAATTGAGCATGGCCTGACGTAGCCGGGTTGGGTCGCCGCGCAACCACAGGGGCACGTTATTGTTATCTATTTTGATGATCAACCCTTTGGCTTTGGATTGATCGGCAATTAACGAGTTGATATGATCCAGTATCGCCTCCAGCGCAAAATCGGTTTGTTCCAATTCCAGGCGACCGGCCTCAATTTTCGACAGATCCAGAATATCGTTGATAATGGACAATAGATGTTGGGCGGCGGCATCGATCTTGTCCAGGCGTATGCTTTGTGCGGGCGTAGGCGTGTTTTGGCGCAACAGATAGGTCAATCCGATGATGGCATTCATCGGCGTGCGGATTTCATGACTCATATTGGCCAGGAAAGAGCTTTTGGATTGATTGGCGGCGTCCGCCACAACTCGGGCCGACTCGAGTTCCGCCGTCCGGCTTGCCACCAGTTCCTCCAGGTGGTGGCGATGCCGGTTCAGCTCCTCGGCCAGGATTTTTTTCTCGGTAATGTCCTCCTGAACCGCCACATAATGAGTGATGCGTCCGTCAATCTGGCGGATCGGGTTAATGATGGCAAAGTCTACATATTCAGTGCCATCCTTACGCTTATTGATGAATTCACCTTTCCAGGTCCGGCCGTGAGTGATGTTTTTCCAAAGCGCTGCATAGGTTTCTTGCGGCGATTGGCCAGACTTTAGGATGCGCGGGTTCCGGCCTATTATCTCCTCTTGGCTGTAGCCGCTATTATGTGAAAAAGTCTTGTTAACGTACTCGATGTTACCTTCCAGGTCGGTGATGAATATGCTTTCGGGACTTTGCTCTACAGCTTGGGCAAGTTTACGCAACTGTTCCTCGGCCTGCTTGCGCGCGGTGATGTCGCGGACGACGCCTGCGGCATGCCACTGGCCGTCGAGCTGAATCGCTGAAAGGGCGAGTTCCATCGGAAATTCCTCGCCGTTCCTGCGCAAGGCAGGTAGTTCCAGGGTACGGCCCACCGCAGCGCCTTCGCCTGTGCGGGTGAAATGCGCCAGAGCGGACACCACCATTTTATGGAAGCGGGGCGGTCCGATGAGCTGATGCAGCGGCCGGCCTATCGCTTCGTCCTTGGTGTATCCGAACATCACTGCGGCAGCAGGGTTCCACAGTATGATTTTGCCTTCTTTGCCGTCAATGAGTATGAAGGCGTCGCGAATGCTCTCTGTGGCCACTCGAAAGCGTTCCTCGCTATTGCGCAGTTCTTGCTCGGTCTGCTTTCTTCGGGTAATGTCGCGGTTGGCACCGTGTTGTCCCAGATATTCGCCGTTCTCGCCGTGGATTGGGTTGCAATGGTGACTGATCCAACGCATGCAGCCATTCTTATGTATGATGCGTAATTCTATCTCCCCCTTATCGATATAAGTGTTGTCTGCAAGATGTTGCTGATACGCCGTGCGGTCATCGGGGTGGATAAGGTCCGTCATTAACCCGGAGTCGGCCAGAAACTCCTCGGGAGTATATCCGAGCATCTGTTTGCAGGCCGGAGAGATGTATTTAAAGCGTCCGTCCGTACCGATCCAGAAGATGCAGTCAGTAGCATTATCGGCCAGCAGTCGGTATTTGGCTTCCGATTCCCGCAATGCGGTATGAGCGGCTTCGGCATGGTTGCGTGCGGCTAAAGCATCTTCCATCAGGTTCAGTGCCGCCAGCCTGGCATGGTGCTGATCTTCAAGAGCTGCAAGCTGGCTTTCGTGCAGCGCCGTTTCTGCAGCCAAGCGGGCGCAATGTTCGGTGGCTTCATCCAATGCGCGCCGAATGGCTGGAAGCAGCCGGATCAAGCTATCCTTGAGCACAAAATCACTCATGCCCAGACGCAACAGCTCCACTGCCGTTTCTTCGCCGACACTGCCCGATACCAGGATGACCGGTAGTTTAGGGCGAGACGCGCGGATATATTGCAGGGTAGAGAAAAAGTTCATGCCCGGCACGTTGTAATCCGATAACACTACATCCCATTCGTTCTGCAAAGCGCTGTCCAATTCCGACTCGGTACTGACACGTCGGCACTCGGCCTCAAGGCCATGTTGGCGCAAGTGCCGTACCAGCAGCAGGAAGTCGGCGGGAACATCCTCAATGATTAGGATTTTTAATGGTTTGCTCATTACGGTTTTATCGCTCCGGCGGGGGGTCGTTGGTCGCCAGCCAGTACACTCCCAGTCGGGCCACGGTCTCGGCAAATTCAGAAAAATCCAGCGGCTTTCGCACAAAGCTGTTGGCGCCGTTCTTGTAGCTCTTCAGCCGATCCTGATCTTCGTCGGATGACGTCAGGATAACAACAGGCAACAACGCTGTGCGGATGTCGGCGCGCAGCTGTTCCAAAACCTCCAGGCCGGACAGGCGCGGCAAGCCGATGTCGAGCAGCACCACGGTGGGCAGGTCGGGACCTTCGCGTTCGGCATACTGGCCTTTCCTGAACAGGTAATCCAGCGCCTGCCTGCCGTCGCGGACTACGTCCACCCGGTTGGCCAGATTGGCGCGATGCAGGGCACGTAGCGTAAGCATCTCGTCTTGAGGATTGTCTTCTACCAACAAAATAACTTTGCGATCCATTATCAAGTCTCCTTATTTGCGGGTACGGCTGATAAAGTAAAATAAAATGCCGCACCCTTATCCGGTTCTGCTCGCGCTTCGATGGTTCCGCCGTGACGTTGTATGATGCGTTGCACAGTGGCCAGGCCAATCCCGATGCCGGGAAATTCTTCCTGGCGGTGTAGGCGTTGGAAAGGTTGAAACAATCGATTGGCATGGGCCATGTCGAAACCGGCGCCATTGTCGGCGACACAGAAACGGCGTAAGCCATCCTGTTCCTCGGCGTATACGCGGATGCTGGGCGCAGCCGCGTGTGCAGTATATTTCCAGGCGTTATCAAGCAGGTTGTGCATTATCATTTCAACCATGCGGACATCGCCATAGGCCAGAAGCCCTGTTTCCACCTGTAGTGCTATTTGCCGTTCGGGAGCGCTTTGCTTCAGCTCGGCCAGTAGCCGCTCAGAAAGGGCGGAGAGGTTCACGGCATCATGCCGTAATTCGCCCCGTGTGCTGCGCGAGAGCACCAGTAGAGCATCAATCAGGTCTCCCATCTTACGGCCGGCAATGTCAATCTGGTCCAGATAAACTTTCGCCTCGCCCTGTAACTGCGAACCGTAATCCTCTATCAGGGCATGGCTAAATCCGCACATGGCCCGTAGCGGAGCGCGTAGGTCATGGGATACCGCATAGCTGAAGCTGTCGAGCTCGTAGTTGGCGGTAGTGAGTTCAGCCGTGCGGGCAAGCACACGCTGCTCCAGGTCGGCGTTGAGACGGCGGATTTCCTCCTCGGCTCGCTTGCGCTCGGTGACATCGCGGGCAATTTTTGAAACGCCGACGATTCGGCCGTCCTTGTCCCGAATGGGGGAGATTGTCACGGACACGGCAATGCGTCCGCCATCCTTGCGAACCCGCTCCGTCTCGTAAAGCTTAATAGCTTCACCTTGCCGGATGGCGTCGAGCAACCTCTCTTCCTCGGCCCAGTTCTCGGGAGGAATGAGTACTAACACGGATTTCCCCATGATCTCCTCTGACCGGTAGCCGAACATGCTTTCCGCAGCTCGGTTCCAACTGGTAATGGTGCCGTCCAGTGTCTTGCCGACGATCGCATCTTCGGAAAACTCAACGATAGCGGCCCTGATCGTTCGTTCTTCCTGCAAGTTTTCTTCCGCTGCCTGCTTTGCCAGTCTTAGGGCTTCCTCGACATATTTGCGCTCGGCGATTTCGCCTTGTAGCTCTTCGTTTATCTGCCGCAACTGTTTAGGACTGGGAAGGTTCAAGGCATGAGGGATTAATGGCCAAAGCGCGATGGCTGTCATCACCGATACGAACGCGGTAGCCGCTTTTAGCAAGGCATCCAGGCCATACAGAGGCAGCCATAGGACGATTGCACCCATCAGATGAGTCGTGCCGCAAGCCAAGATGAAGGCTGCAAACATCCACAACAGCCACCGGTAAGGAAAGTCCTTGCGTTGTCGCGCGAAATAGGCCAGCGCCAACGGCATCGAAGAATATGAAAGGAAAATCAAGACATCGCTGACAACGTAGGTCAATACCAGCAATGGCGACCAACTGAGGCAATAGCCGTGAGGAAGATAACCGTTTACGGCCAGAAGCCGACTTAATTCGTCGATCATGGGGCAGTCCTCCGCAGGCAATCATCTGGAGTATGCCCGCCCCATATATGATATGGCTGCCTTGGCGCTTGGTTTCGGAACAAGCAGCCGGTCATTGCGCTTTATCCTGGTTCGCTTGCGTCGGCAAAGTATCGAGAAAAGCCAGTGGATAGACTTGCTCCTGCCCCAGTTGGAGGGAGAGTTCGTTAACCTGTTGTTTCAACGCAATCATGTCCAGCTCGCGACCCACTGAGGCACGGTTGAAGCGCTCCAGCTCCGCATTGCGCTGAGCCAGCTCATGGGTTTGCTGTCGTAGCGTTTCTTCAGCGGCCTTGCTTGCGCTGATGTCGGTGATGGTGCCGATCATCCTGAGCGGAGCTCCTTCGGCATCGCGTTCGACCGCCCGGCCTCGGCCACGCATCCACTTGACTTCCCCGGTAGCAGTGACCAGCCGGTAGTTGAATTCGCTGGCCGGAGTTTTGCCTTGCAGGTGCGCTTCGATTGTTTCCAGCACATAAGCGAGATCATCGGGATGAACCGTGCGTTTGAAAAAATCGAAATCCGGCGTCACTTGGTCCGGTCGGTAGCCGGTTATTTCGTAGTAATGTGGCGTTAGATAGGCCAAGCCGCTACGTAAATCCCAATCCCAGAGACCGTCGTTAGCGGCGTCAAGAGCCAACTTAAGGCGTTCCTCGCTGATGCGAAGTTGTGCTTCGGCAGTTCTGCGTTCGGTAATATTGAGGATAAAGCCGATGATCGCCGGACGACCCTGATAGTCTATGGGACGCCCATGCGCTTCAACATCAATAGTGCTGCCGTCGGGGTGCAGGCCGGAAAAAACGTAATGCAGATCCACAATCTCTCCTTCGATCCGCCGCCGCACATTTTCCACAACTCGTTCGCGGTCTTCCGGGATAACCAGGTCGGTAATAGGCACGCTGTCGATCAACGCTTCCGGAGAGTCGTAACCGAAAATGGCGGCAAACCCCGGATTCGCATAGCGGATGCGGCCATCCTGAAGAATATAAATTCCGGCCAGGGATTGCTCTACCAACGCGCGAAAACGGCTTTCGCTCTCGCGCAACGCCAACTCGGCCAGCTTATGTTCGGTGATGTTTTCGGTCACGATAATAACCTCGCCGCGACTGGGCGAGTAGATCATGAATGAGAACCAGCGATTGAGCTCGCACAGGTAATGTTCCCAGCGTGTCGATACGCCGGTCATCGCAACTCGGCCGAAAATATCGAGCGATTCGGCATTGTTTTCGCAATAACCGGGAATGACTTCGCTAATTTTGCGTCCGGCCACCGCTTCGTTAATGCCGGTGACAGTGGCGAATGCCGGATTGGTCGAGATATATTCTATGTCTACCGGCGTTTCTTCCTGAAAAATGATGCGGGCATGGACGACGCTGTTCATCATGTTATCGAACAAGGAGTGGTAACTTAGTTCAGTTGTATGTAGGGCCGCCTCGGTTTGTTTACGCTCGGTAATATCCCGGGAAATACCGAAAGTGCCGATAATGTTGCCGTCGTTGTCGCGTAGAGGCCCTTTGGTAGTAAAGAAAACCCTTTCGCCTTGCAATGTGTCAAGCTCTTCTTCCCGGGTAATCGTGCGGTTCTCGGCGATTACGCGACGGTCGATGCCCATCAGCATCTCGGCTTGTTTGGAAGGGAAGATGGAACGGTCGTCGCGGCCCAATACCTCTTCGACAGGCTGGCCGACGAACAGGCCGGCAGCTCGATTGAACAGGAGATATCGGCCCTCCCTATCTTTGGCAAAAATGGCATCGTCAGAGCTGTCGCTAATCGCGGAAAGCAGGTGCAGTGCGCGCAGCCGTTCTGCTTGGGATTGCTGCACGGCCTGAGATATGGCCAATTGTTGATTTTGCAACAACAAATAAAAACCGGCGCCGGCCATGAACAGGGCCAGTAAGCCGACCAAAGCGCTCCAGGCGGCATTTTCTATGGCTCCGGTATAAAGCTCAGACTGGTCCAGCTTGGTTACCAGCAACCAGTCTGTACCGGTGACGGCATGTGCCACACCGATAACCTGGATGCCTCGGTAATCGATGCCTTGCACCGGATGGTCCGGCGAATTCCTTACTTGGGTAATAAATAGTTTTTCCGTTGCCACGGTTGTATCTGGTTGGTTCGCGGCCTCTTTGTGATGCTTTAGTTCGCTAACAAAGAGCACCCGGCCGTCATCGCGCTGTAACAACAGAGTCTCGCCACTGGCGCTGGGCACCGGCCAGGTTTGTAAAATGGGGGAAAGCAAGTTAGTCAAAGCGGCGTGCAGGATGACCAATGGCGGAGGGCCATGTATGGCCGCCAAAGGAGCCATAAAATCCAGGTACATGTCGCCGGTGGCATCGCGATACGGGCCAACTTGCCGCACCTTGCGCTCGGCTGCGGCAAGTTGCGCCTCGGTCTGGAATGTCTGGGCAACGATAAACGGCGACTTGCCGGTTTCCCATAATTTCTCGGCTCTTGGGTTGAGCAGCATGATACTGTCAAACCCTTGGCTTTGGCGTAATTGTTCTAGCTGTGCTTGCAGTCTTTCGCCGCTCTGCTGATTCCCGGATTCTTGCCAACGGCGGTACTGTTCGGTGAAGAAATCGCTGGTTTGAACAAAGTCTGCATCATTTTGTTTTTCTTGGAGCAAGTCGGTAATTTGCCGGGCTTTGAGTTCGGCAACGGCCTGTAACCGGTCAATTTCCTGTTCTTTATGGTGTAGAAAGGTGTTGATGGTATTCAAGGTTGTGAGTGCGATGATTATCACCGCCAGCGATAGGAAGGGCACACTTAACCAAAGCGAATCCGCCGCAGTGGTTTTGGCTATGGCAATATCGTCATGCCGGCGTTTCATCAGGCCGTAAAGAAGCAATGACGTTACGCAGACGTACAGCCAACCTTTGAGCATGCTGGCCAAAATGATCTGGTTCGGATCGCTGAAGATGATTTGTACCAATTTGTCGGATAGCAATATCCACCCGGCAGCGAACATGGCATAGACCAGGACAACGGCCGGAATTCCGCTACGACCGGCGGGTTCCTGTTGGGATTTCTGCGGGTTAGTATCGCTTGGCATGGCGGCTGATCGGATCGCTAGAGTTTATGGTGCGCAACTGCTTCAGTCTCAGTGAAGTTGAATATTACAGACACGATGCTGCCCGCTTCGGTATCAGGGGGGCTCTTGCTTGTGATGACGATGATCTCTTCATTGCCTATCCGGTTTTATTGTTTTATGGTGAATAAAAGTCAGCACTCTGCCTTAGTCCGGGATCGGGTCGCGATGGTTATCGGCAATATCGCAGAAAATGCTGAAATGGGCTAGAAAGATATCGGTGATGTCCGGATCGAAATGTTGGCCGCGTCCGGCTGCAATGATGTTTTGAACGTCATCGTAAGCCATGGGATTCTTGTAAACTCGCCGGGAAATCAGGGCATCGAAGACATCCGCCAGAGCCATGATTCGAGCTGAAACCGGGATGGCGTCCCCGGCCAAGCCGTCAGGATATCCTGTTCCGTCCCATTTTTCGTGATGCCAATTGGCGATTTCCTTGGCCAGAGAAAGAAAATCCACCGGTTCGGCTGCGTCCCGCTCGGCTAACTCAATCGCTTCGCGGCCGAGCTGGGCATGTGTTTTCATGATTTTCCATTCTTCCGGCGTTAGTGGGCCGGGTTTTTGCAAGATAGCGTCGGGGATGCCGACTTTGCCGATATCATGCAATGGAGCCGAACGGGTCAGCAATTGGATATAGCGATCACTCAATGTCGATGCAAAGCGAGGATGCGTTTGCAGATCCTGGGCAAGTTGCTGGACATAGTTCTGGGTACGCAGGATGTGGTTGCCGGTTTCAGGGTCGCGCGTCTCCGCCAAATGCGCCAAGGCCCGGATAGATACCTTTTGGATCAATTCGTTTTCGACCATGCGTTTGGCAATTTCGGCTTCCAGATAGCCGTTCTGGTCTCGCAGCCAATCGCGAGCCTGTTTCAGCTCCAGCTGGGTGTGAATACGAGCCAGTACGATGGGCGGCACGATAGGCTTGGTGATGTAGTCCACCGCGCCCACGTCCAGGCCATGCAACTCGGCTTCCATATTGTCCATAGCGGTTACAAATATGACCGGGATGTCGCAAGTGGCGGGATTGGTGCGTAGTTGCTCGAAGACTTGGTAACCGTCCATTTCAGGCATCATCACATCCAACAGAATCAGGTCTGGGCGTGGTGCGGTGACGGCGATACGCAATGCTTTCCGGCCGGAAGTGGCGGCACGCACTCGGTAGATGGGCTGCAATAATTCGCTGAGAACGGTGAGGTTCTCAGGGGAGTCGTCAACGATTAATATCGTTTGGGTTATCTCTGGCATGGATAGTCCATAATGAGTCCGGCAATGTTTTTAGCTTGCAAAAAAGCTCTGTCGACTTTAAAAATTAGAGTGTATTAAAAAATGACGCTGATTATCTTGTTTATTAGACCTTATTTAAAAGAGTCGTGCCGAGTTATTGCAAATAACGGTCAAAATTAAGCAGCACGTTTTCCAGGGCGTCGTCGTTTTCGGTATTAATCTCGATTACTGCCGGTTGTTCCTGTTCCGACAGCGGCTGTGCCGATTGCTGCTGATGGCGCAGGACGGACACCGTCGCTTCTGATGCGTCGTTTTGCCGTTGCCTGATACGCCTGCATAATTCCTGATCCGATGCCTGAAAAGTAATGATATGAAATGACACGCCGCAGTCGTCCGCAAGCTGTTGAAAAAGGTTGCGTTGTTCGCTTTTAAGAAAAGCCGCATCAATAATTGCCGGAAAACCGGCTTCAAGCACGGTTTTGGCAAGTTCTTTAAGATGCTGATAGGTTTGTAGACTTGCTTCCTGAGTGTAAAGCCCGTCATCAATATCGCTGCCGGTTTGCATTAATGCCTGGTAACCGAACAGACGTTTGCGTTCTATATCTGAGCGTATCTGGAACGCGCCGATTTTTTCGGCAAGTTGACTGGCTATTGTCGATTTGCCGGAACCTGAATAACCGTGGGTGATAAACAGGACGGGGCGGCAATGTCGGGTAAAACGCTCGGCCAGGTCGGCGAAAGTCGCGTATTCGTCAAGCGCCTGTTTGGCAGCGTTATCGTTACCTTGTTGTTGCGCCATGCGCAATAAGGATACTTTAGCCCGTACCAGAGCACGATAAACCAGATAGTAACGCAATAAAGCCAGTCCTTGATAATCGCCGGTGTGTTGCAAATAGCGATTAAGAAAGCGGTATGCATAGCGGTCGTAACCAAAATGCAGCAGGTCGATGAACAAAAAAGCGACTTCACTGATCACGTCTACCCAGCGCAGCATCGGATTAAATTCGATGCAATCGAACAGTATTATTTTGCCGTTTATGACAGTCATGTTGCCCAGATGTAGGTCGCCGTGACATTCGCGCACATAGCCGTGCAGTTTTCGCCGCTGCATTAAATCGGTCAGATGAGGCCCTTCGCTATCGGCCCATTGCTTAATATGTTGCAGTTGCTGTTTTTGGGCATCATCGAACAGCAAAGGCCTGATATGTTCGAAATTCTCGTCAAACCAATGCTTGATATTGATGCTGTCGCCATAAGGGGAGTTTTCATCCGTCCGTTCAATGGTTTGATGAAAACCGGAAACACTATCGGCAAGTTGATCGATCTCAGTTGCGTTCAATTGCCCGAGCCTGGCGTATTCGCTGAGCAATTGTCCTGACGGAAAGCGGGTCATTTTGACCGCATATTCGATGGCAATACCGGTTCCGCCCAGTTGAGGTTGTTCCGGCGTTCCGGTTATCGGTACGACCTCCAGATACAGGTCGGCAGCCAGGCGCCTGTTTAATCTTAATTCTTCATGACAGCAAAAGCGGCGTTTTTCCAATGTGGAAAAATCAAGGAAACCGAAGTTAACCGGCTTTTTGATTTTGTAGGCGTATTGCCCGGTCAGCAACAGCCATGAAATATGGGTTTCAATGAGTTCGCAGGCATTAGCTTCAGATAACGCTTTGATTAGGGTGAAGCTTGAATTCGGGGCTGTATTATTGCCCATGTTTATAATCTCCAGCACATTCTATGGTTAGATGTTATTACGTTCATGGTATCAGGGCAATGCCGGAAGAGCAGGGCAGTAGAAATAGGTAATTGGGGTAGAGCTCAGGCTAAGGTTTTAATAGGGCCAGCGTTAAAATAAAATCGGTTTCTATTTCGAGTTCCGCAATATCTTTAATGGTTTGCCGGACGCTTTCATTGGCTCGCCACGCAAAAGGCGTCATTTGCAGTAGGGCGATTCTTTGCTGAGAATTAGGGGCGATTTTATAGCTGATGCGTTGCATGTCTATGCGCTCAAAGCCATGCGGCAGTTCGCTTTCCAAGGCATGTTCTTTGACCTCGGCATAGATAAATTGTTTCAATTGCCACAGATGTCTCGGGCCCGGCGTTACAGTCAGTAAGAATCCCGACGGTTTCAGCACCCGTTTGAGTTCATCATCATTTGACGGTGCGAATACTCTCAGCACAAAATCGAAATATTGATCCGCATAAGGCAGCCGGTTTGAGCTGGCCACTATAAACCGGGCATTAGGCTGTTTCTTCGCGGCAGCGGCTACGGCAAATTTGGCAATATCAATGCCGTGTAACATCATGGTGCTTGAGCAGTCGGCTTCAATTTTCCGGCTGTAGTAGCCTTCGCCGCAGCCCAGGTCCAGCAGATGTTTGGGCTGGTTTGCATTGATCATCATCGCCACCGCTTTGGCCATCGGTTTATAATAACCGGCTTCCAAAAACTCGCGTCTGGCTTGCATCATTTGCTTGTTATCACCGGGTTCTGCGGAATGTTTATGTTGTACCGGTAAAAGATTTAAATAGCCTTCCTTCGCAAGATCAAAGTGATGATTGTTATCGCAAACATAACTTTTAGCCGATGGATTCAGCTGTAGCAAAGCCGAGCAAATCGGGCATATATAACAGGAAACCGGATGGTGAATTTGGTGCATTGTAAGCTGGAGACTTTTACCCGGCTAGGCCGTGAAAAGTGTTCGGTGGGTGGAACGATTGTTTTTAATGAAAGACAGGATCAATTTAAGTTAACCCTGTCCCAATAAATTGTCGAATCTAATGATTAGATTGACTTGTAAAAGCCTAATGCTTTGTTTAACTCAGCAATAGCTTTTGGTTCATCTGCACTTTTACCGATGATCTGCGCTTTAATAATGCTTGCAAGTCCTTCTTTTACCGCAGCTTCGTGGCCTACGATTTCATCAGAAGCGCTACGTGCTGCTTTTTCGTGTGTATAAGCGGCATTGAAATCATGTTTGCCGATTTCAGCGATCGCTTCTTCAAGATGTGCAATAACTTCAGTGGCTTTTGCATCTTCAGCCAAAGCAACGGTGCTTGCACCTAAAGAGATAGCCATAGTGAAAGTGAGTACTGCTTTTTTGATTAAATTCATCATATACCTATGAAGTGTTTTGGTGTGATTTCCAGATACGGTCTGAAAATTAATAATCGAAAGGAAACTTACCTTTCATGACTATCATATACGAATAACCTATTCCTTATATAGGCAATTTTAAATTAAAGAAATATGTTTTCAGTCAAATAGGAAAGGGCTATTTGATTGGTATTTATTCAAGTTATTGTTTTATATTTGTTATTCGCTGTTTTTAGGGCGGGAAAGTAAATAAATGGAGGCTTGCGATTTTTATCGGCCAGTCTTTAAGTTTTCGTTAAAAGAGTACCGATGACAAAGAACTGGGAGGTGGCACTGAAGCCCTTTATCTCCGGCAGGGCGCCAAAGCGCGATTACCTCATCATGCTAAATGGCGGCAACGTACTGGTAAATTTCGCTACGGGGACTTTGTTTTTTGAACAAATTCGAGCTTCACAAAGAGAGTTCATGGATGGCTTAAGCGAATTTTTCTTGATAATTATGTAGATTGAACTGGAGTAGCACCAGCTCAATCTACTATGCCGAATAGTTACAAGTAACTATTCGCTAACCTGGGCAATCCAGTCTTGTAGGTTGTAATAGTTGGTAATGCGGGCAACTTTATTGTCGCGGATTTCAAAAAAAGCACCGGCAGGCAGGCGGTATTTTTGGCCTTGTGCGGCAGGCAAGCCTTCGTCGGTTTTAATGTATTCGCCCAGCACTACAAATTCTGCGGCGGCGCGCTTGCCGTCGGCTGTCGCCATGATGACCATATCGACCAACTGTTCTTTGTAATTGTTGTTCATACAGGCCATGAATTGAGTGAATGCTTCCTTACCGGTTTCACGTTTGCCTTGGTTGATGTCATGGATGACATCGTCGGTCAGCAGGTTAAGGAAAGTATCCATGTCACCGCCGTTGAATGCGGCATAGTATTGTTCTATCAGGTTGATGCTGTCTTGGTTCATAGTCGTTTCGTCAATAAGTTAAAATAAAAAATAATTGAGTGGGGCATGCCGTGCGCGCCTTTTTATTCATAGTTGGCGCGCACGGCACGCCCTACGCTAAGTAATATGGATGCAATTTAGTTAGTCGCGTTGCTGAGTTAGAAATGATACGGCCATATTTTATCAATCTTTTTCCCAGTTATCCCGCAACGTCACAGTACGGTTAAACACCAGCTTGCCATTAACGCTGTCTATCGCATCAAAGCAGAAATAGCCTGTTCGTTCGAACTGGTAGCGGCTTTCAGGCTGCGGATCAGCCAGGCTGGCTTCGACTCTGCAATCGGTCAGGACTTCCAATGAATCGGGATTTATCACATCGAGAAAGTTTTCTTCATTGTCAGGGTTAGGCACGCTGAACAAGCGGTTATACAGACGCAGTTCCGCCTGTTGCGAGTGTTGCTCGGAAACCCAATGGATCACGCCTTTGACTTTACGCCCTTCGGGGTTTTTACCCAGCGTGTCGGGGTCATAGCTGCAACGCAATTCGGTAATGTTACCGTCGGCATCTTTAATGATTTCGTTGCATTGGATGACGTAAGAACCGCGCAAACGAACTTCGCCACCTTCCACCAAACGTTTGAATTTCGGCGGCGGCACTTCGGCAAAATCATCCCGCTCGATCAGAATGACTTTGGCAAAAGGCACGATACGTTTGCCAAGCTCGGGCTTTTGCGGATGGTTGCTGACTTCAAGCTGTTCGGTTTGGTCTTCAGGATAATTTTCGATGACCACGCGCAAAGGCTGTAAAACCGCCATGGCTCTGAGTGCGTTTTCGTTTAAATCTTCGCGGATACAGTATTCCAGAACGCCCATTTCGATCCATGAGTTTTGTTTGGTCAGACCGATGCGCTCGCAAAAATCGCGTATCGATTTGGGCGTAAAGCCTGCGCGGCGCAAGCCGGCAATAGTCGGCATACGCGGGTCGTCCCAGCCGTTGACGTGTTTTTCGGTGACCAACTGGTTGAGTTTGCGCTTGCTGACAATGGTGTATTCCAGCTGCAAGCGGGCAAATTCGATTTGTTGCGGATGGCAAGGCGTCTTAACTTGATCCAGCACCCAGTCATAAAGCGGACGGTGATCTTCAAATTCCAGCGTACACAACGAATGGGTAATGCTTTCCAGCGCGTCGGAAATGCAGTGGGTGTAATCGTACATCGGATAAATGCACCAGTCGTTGCCGGTGCGCTGGTGATGTACGCGGCGAATCCGGTATAGCGCCGGGTCACGCATGTTGATGTTGGGTGAGGCCATGTCGATTTTGGCGCGCAGCACATATTGGCCGTCGGCAAATTCACCGGAGCGCATGCGTTTAAATAAATCGAGGTTTTCCGCTATCGAACGGCTACGGTCCGGACTTTCTTTGCCGGGCTCGGTCAAGGTGCCGCGATAGGCCCTGATTTGTTCGGCCGATAGACTGTCGACATAGGCTTGGCCTTGTTCGATCAGCTGCACGGCATAGTTGTAAAGTTGTTCGAAATAATCAGACGCGTGGCGCAATTCCGACCATTCAAAGCCTAGCCAATGTACATCGCGCTTGATTGATTCCACATACTCGTCGCTTTCTTTTTCAGGATTGGTATCGTCAAAGCGCAAATTGCAGCGGCCGTTGTTTTCGGCGGCAATGCCGAAATTCAGGCAGATCGATTTTGCATGACCGATATGCAGATAGCCGTTAGGCTCAGGAGGAAAGCGGGTGACGACTTGACCGTTATTTTTGTTGTCTTTGAGATCATTGGCAATGATCTGACGGATAAAGTTCGACGTAGGTTGGTTATCGTTTGTGGACATTGTCTGTATTGGGTACGTTATTGAAGTGGATTTGTATGTCGGAAATTGTAATTATGCGTAACACTCTGGAGTAAAACAGGCTTTGCATGTCCAAAGCAAGCCTTGGACTCCATTCGCGCAGGAGTTCAAAGCTTGCTTGGAATAGTCACATCTATCGAGACCAAATGTTGCAATTATACATTGAATAGTCGCTGTGCGGCTATCCGGCAACTGCTACCTTCTGCGTTTATTCAATTGTCAGCCAAGGTCTGTATCCGGTAAAAACCTTCGCCGTTATTGCCCAAAACATCGGCCAGCCAGGGCAAAACCTGTTTCATTTCAGCCGCTAAAGTCCAAGGCGGATTGATGACGATCATGCCGCTGGCGGTCATGCCGTGTTCGTCGCTGTCCGCGCGTATACCCAGTTCAAACAGCTGCACATTGTTGATGCCGCTGGCTTGGATGGCACGTTCCAGCTTCTGGTTACGGCTGCGGTCAATGACCGGATACCAAAGCGCATAAGTGCCTGTGGCAAAACGCTTATGCATGGCGACCAGCGTTTCAACAACCTGCTGGTAATCGCTTTTGATTTCATAAGAAGGGTCGATCAATATCAATCCACGGCGTTCGAGCGGTGGCAATAACTTCAAGCAGTCTTTTAAGCCATCGGCATGAAATACTTTAATGCGCTTGTCTTTATCGGCTACCGTATTTAAAAGTTTTATTTCGGTGTTATGAAGTTCGAATAAACACAGACGGTCTTTGTCGCGCAGCAATTGTTTGGTAATTAACGGCGATCCGGGGTAACGGGTTAATTTGCCGGAACTGTTAAAGCGCTTGATAAGGCTGACATAGTGGGCAACGCAGTCAGGTAAATCGTTACGTTGCCATAATTTGGTTACCCCGTTGTCAAATTCGCGGTTTTTTAGTGCATATTCACCGTCCAGCTCATATTTACCGGGGCCTGCATGGGTGTCGATGCAGCAAAAAGGTTTGTCTTTTTTTGTTAAGTAGTCAAGGTTTTGTATCAGGATGATATGTTTTAAAACGTCGGCAAAATTGCCTGCATGAAACGAATGTCGGTAGCTGAGCATGATGGGTTTGATTTTTAGAGTATTTTGTCGAATATCATCATGCCTATTTCAAAAGCAATCAGCCAGATAATGATCCATTCTAATATTGTTGAATGTCTGTGTTTTTGTTCGTCCGCCAGCATTTCGAATAATTCATGGATGGTTTCCAGCTTTTTTGACAATACGCCGGTTCGCGGGGCTATTTCCAGGTATTTTGCGGTGATCCCGTAAAAAGCTTCATATTCAGGATATTCCCAAAAGAAGTCAGGCGTATCCAACAAATCATAATTCAAAATAATGTCGCTTTTGGTTAAAAACAATTGTCCGCGGATTTTTGCGATCTTATGGCGGCTCAAGTTGATTTTTCCGGTTTCAGCTAATGATTTTGGAATATAGCGGGTGTTGTTGATAGTTGTCAGGGCATTGGTTTCAAAAGACGCCAGCTTAATCGATTGCGCCATACCTTGCGATAATGCAAAGATCAAGATAGGGTCTGAAGATTCGATTTCAATATGATCTTCAATAATCCGTGTACCTGGGCAATCGAGAGCAAAGGTGAAGTGGTCTTCCTCCGGAGAAGTCAGTGGATTTTCCGCATGATCCAATAATAACTGGTGTAGTTTAGCCTGCTGTTCCGAATTGACATTCCAATGCACCACAGCGCCGTAAGCAAAGACAATCGACCAGGAGTGATCGTTTTCAATCAGTAATGCACCCTTGATAATTCTTATCAGCATCGCGTCGGACAGCAGGCCTGCTAAGGCGCTAATATCGAAACCTTGCGCCAGGCAATAGGCTGCACATTTCTTAATGGACTGGTTTTCAGACATAAAATGCTCTCAAAAGTTAATAGCGCTGAAGTGCTGACGAGCTTCGATTTTAATCCTCAGGTTATGTATCAACAGATACGGTTTATATCTGTTGATGTTATTAAAAACAAAGTCTTTATTGATCGGCAATTTTTACCAGCCAGCCGTTTTCGCCATTGCATCTTGGAATCTTGGCGTTAACCTTGATGTTGATTCTCGCCGTTGTGTTAACCAATTCGGCGGGTAACTTGCCTTTTACCAGATAAAAAGATTCTTTATCTTCCGTAGTGACTTCGACAGGAATCGTTTTTACGGTGACTTTAATTTGCTCAGGTTTTTCCACGTTAAACGCATAAAAAGAGAACGGCGATCCCGGTGCAACGGTTGCTAAATTGGCCGGTAAAAACTTGGTCAGCTGGGGTTTAACACAGCCGTTTTCGCCACCGCCACCAGAACCGCTGCTTCCGCCGTGTCCGCTATGATGCTCGGCAGCATAGCCCGTACTGATACTAAAGCATGAAATTATAAAAAAGAGGGGTAGTAGTCTGGGTGTTTTCATTGGATTACCTTTTAATTATTATTTTTGTTGTGTTCAGTATAAGGCGGGCTCTTGCTACGCTATTAAAATGCGGCTGAAACCGAATACGTGGCCAATTATATTCATAAATAACGTTTCATCATAAAACATTGGAATAGTCTTGTTCCAGCTGCCGGAAATTCATTGACGACATAAAACGGCTGAAACTCAGCCAGGATGAAAGCCCCATCAGGTCTTTGAATTGAGGCGGCAGAAAGCGTGGCGCTATCACGGTGCCTTCTTCAACCAGGTCGACTAACACCTTCATATCTTCGATCATGGTTTTGCCGCAAAACAGCAGTGGGATACGATCCGGTTTGCCTTTGCTAACTGCCAGGCGCATGAAGTTATAGGTTAGCACGAAGCCTTTGATGTAAGTCAGGTCTTTGGTAAACGGCATGCCGTCGGAACTGCTGCCCCTGAATACCCGGCTGCTGAGCGTATAACTTTCTTCACTGTCCAAGCCTTTATCCTTAAAGAAATAAAATATGTCCATAAAGTCCGCACCTTCTTCGGCCAGCGTGATCGCGCGCACTCGATTGATCAGGCGCATCAGCCGGTTAGGCGTGGAGCTGAAGGTTAAAATTTCCATCAATACCGCCAAGCCTTCCTGGGTGATAGTTGCGGAAGGCGGACCTTTGCCGAGAAACGTACAATAAGGTTGAGCCAAACCGTTCAACGTAGTACCCAGATGCACCCATATTTCGTGAACTTCAAGCACGCGTAAATCGCGCATATTGAACAACGCATCGGCGCGTAATTTGATGTAATCGGTACCGGCTGCGGCATCGGCGACGATACCGTCGCTGAGCATGGCGCGCAGGCCTGCGCCGGGAAATACGGCTTCTATCTTTTCGTTAAGGATGGCTACGGCATCCATTGCGCTGATAGTTTTGGCTTCTTCGTTCAGGAAGTCCAGTTTTAGCAGTTGCGACAGGGTTGCTTCCATCATGCTGCCCAGATCGGCAATGGTCGGATCGCCGACATGGAAAACGTCCTGGGATGAGCCGTATAATTCCTGGGAAATATTGGAAAAAGTCGGTTTTCCCCTGGCCTCCAGCATACGCACGACGTCCAGGTATTCCTTGCAAATTCGGCGCATGATCACGCTGAGCGGGTTCAACTGGCCTAGTTTGCGCATTAAATCGCGCTCAATCTGGTAAAACTCGTGTTTCTTTTCGTTCGGATCAAAGCCCAAAGGGCGTTTTTGATAATAATCCGGTGTGACTATCGGTGATCTTTTGCAGTTTCCTTCAAAAAAAGCCTGTTTGATATTATCGTCCCATTTGATCGCGTCAAGTATGCGGATCGGTTGTTGAGCTTTGACGATCCGATCCGATAGCGTTTTGACTTCGGTCAGATAAGCGGAAGGTTTAATCGCTTTTTTGCGCATATTGTCATCCATTAGCATTTCAGTATTTAAATGATAAAGCGGCTAGTCGTAACAGCAGCGAAACCACATCCAGTATACCAATAGATTGATAAAGCCCAACGGAATTCCAATGCGGGCAAATTCAAAAAAGCCGAGGGTAGCCTGATGTTTTTCCGCATGCTGAATAATAATCACATTACTGGCGGCGCCCAAAATCAGCAGATTGCCGGCGATAGTGCTGCCGGCTGCCAGAGCCATCAGCGATTCAGGACTCGGATTAGTCAGCATCGGCAAATACAGCGCCACCAGCGGCACATTGGAAACCAGCTGGCTAAGCGAGGCGCTGAGCAACATGATAGCCGGAATGGTAGTCAGGTCTATGTGCAACCTATCAACCTGCTGCTGCATCAGGCCGGATTGCCAGACGCTGGACATCAATACAAACATGGCGGCAAAAAACAGTAAAGTTGACCAGTCTAGACTTTTTAATAAGCGCAGCCGGGCAGAGCTGAATAAAATTGGCGGCAGGGCGGCAATAATGGCGATATGGCTTAATTCGAGCTGCACAGTGCTGTGGATAGCGGACAGAATGATGTTAAGCGTTATTGACCCGATCAATAAAAATAGGGAAGCTTGAGCCAGTTTGGCCAATTTTTTATCCAATAGTTCGGCCGGACTATGGGTAAGCGGTATAGCAGTAATAAATTGTTGCCGGTAAAACAGCCGTAAAATCAGATAAGTGACAATCAAATTAAGCAGTGTGGGGATGGCGAGCGCTTTAAAAAAAGTCGGAAAAGGGGAAGATAATCCACCTTGGCTGGCAATCAGCAGATTCTGGGGGTTGCCGATAGGGCTCATTACGCTGCCGATGGTAATGGCATAAGCCAGGGTTAATAACAGCAGCTTATTGTTGATGTTGTGTTCTCGAGCCAGGCGCAGCACCAGCGGCGTGCCTATGATAGCGATTGTATCATTCATCAGCAGGGCGGAGCCCAAAGCCGCACCGAACAAAATACCGCCAACCAATTGCGGCACCGATGTCATCTTGTTCAATAAAGGATAGGCGAGCACGTACAAGTATCCGCTGGCGACCAGCGCCTGGCCGATAACAAACATGCCGAACAGAAACAGCATGACATTTAAATCGATAGCCTTTAAAGCGTCGAGCCCGCTAATCTCGCCGCTAGCCAGTACCACCAGCGCGGCAACGGTCATTGATTGCCAGATTTTGATATTAAAACGACCGATTTTACGCACGGCGATCAACACAAATACCGCAACCAGAGACAGTATCGATATATTCATTTTATTCCTGATGATGGATAGTCTTTGCTATTTTACAGATAAATATTAATATATTTAATATGTTACGCGTGCAGTGCGGAAAGCATAGGCTGAGAATATGAAATTTCAAGTCATTTAAGATTAATTTAAGATTAAATGATGAGAATAGACACATCTGTCTTAATCCGTATAAAGCATGAACAAGAGCGTAACCGACTATGAATGAAAGTGAGACCATTTCATCACGACGAAAGTTTCTGAAAAATATGGCTTACGGCTCCTTGCTGATGGCTGGAGGCGTCGGAGTCGCAAACGCTAAAGTTAGACATATCGCTTCACACACAGTACTTGCTCCGCATTCTCATTCGGGCAATCATAATTCACGTGTCCATGACACGCTGCACCAGCATCTGTCCTCCTATAAGCCTTCATCCAGTGTAGATAGCTATAGCCTATTTGATCGGAACTCTCCGTCTCATAAAATGCTTGCTTTCCATAATACCCATACAGGGGACCAGTTGGCGCTGACTTATTTTGAGCAAGGTCGTTATATCAAAGATGCGCTTCACGAAATCAATCATTTGTTTCGTGACTACCATGACGGTACTGTTCATCCTATCGATCCGGCATTACTGGATCAGTTGTATGATTTAAAACACACTCTCGAAGTAAGAAAACCTTTTCATATCGTCTCCGGTTATCGATCGCCGGCTACCAATGCCGATCTACGTAAACATAGCGATGGTGTTGCCAAAAATAGTCTGCATATGGAGGGCAGGGCGATTGATATTCGTATTGAGGGTTTAGATACCAGAAGAATTAGAAATGCAGCGCTGGCCATGCAACGTGGTGGCGTCGGTTATTACGGAAAATCCGATTTTGTGCATTTGGATACGGGTAGCGTAAGAGCCTGGATCGGCTAGATTTATCTGGAAGACACAAACAGCGGAGCATCAGCTTCGTAACCAACCTTAAGATATAAAAAAAACACGAAGTTTAGAAATAAAACTTCGTGTCCTCATTAATTCTCCTACACCGCTTCATCCATGCCACTATGGCTATTTGATTGCCGCTTCCGGTGTCGCATTCCTACTGATAAAAAGCGATTGGTCGGACAGGTCGTCCGGTTTGCTTAGGGCTTCCAGCAGCACAGCATCATGGCCATAAATATCCGGGTAAAACTCTAACTTGTCATATTGATCGAAAAAAGCGGTAGTATAAAAAAATAATACCGGTATCGGCTTTTTCAAAATGACTCTCTGCATTTTTGGCGTGTTCATAGCCAGCTGTATTGTCTCGGCGTTCCAGTTGTCCTGATTTTTAAGCGCAAACTCAGCCAGTTTTTGAGGGTTCGCAACCCGCACGCAACCATGGCTAAAATCCCTTCGTGATTTGCTAAACAAGGCATTGGCAGGCGTATCATGTAAATAGACGTCATCTTTATTGGGGAAAATAAATTTCACCTTACCCAATGCGTTCTTTCCACCCGGACGCTGCCTGATCCTTAACTTACCTTCTTTAAGCAGATGCATGGTTTGTTCGTTAAGCGCCGTAGGCTTTTCACCGTCGCGGAAAACAGAAACCAGTTCCATGTTTTCTTTCTCAAGATAATTTCTGTTTTGAATTAACTTGGGCAATATTTCATTTTTTATGATGCTGTAAGGCACGTTCCAGTAAGGCATAAAATCAATAAAGTGCATTTCCGCCATCAATACCGGAGTTTGGGTTTTTAGGGCATTACCGACAACGACCCTCATGTTGACTATATTGACATTCGGCTGATCAATTACATCAAATGCCCATAATTGAAAAGCGGGGATATTAACGATAATTGATGCGCCGACATTGAGCTCCGGTAACCAGCGCAGTCTTTCCATAGCCAATTCGATTTGTGTCATTCGATAGCTCAAAGGTGTATTGAATGCGGACACCGAACCTTTTCCGATATTACCGTCAGCCGTAAGTCCATGCCGCTTTTGAAACTTCTTAACGCCGGCAACAATAGCGTCACTGTATAGCGATAATTTTTCAGTGCCGATAACTGTTTTATCTTCAGGTAAATCGCCTACGATGGTTAAAAATCGGCGTAGCTCGGCAATTTGCGGATGGGATCCGCCGGGGTGCAACGTTTCAGTTGCCTCGAATTTAAAAGGCGGCGCGCTTGCGGCAAGCTGGCGGTAATTAGCCAATGCGGCTTTTAATTTTTGATATTGATTTAACTGAGGTTCAACCGAAAGCGGTAATTGAGCCAGAGTGTTTTGCGCCAGACTGTTTTTAATCAATAAGGGCAAATCAATCAGCTTTTTTTCTCTTAGCTTTAAGTTGAAATTTATGCCTTGCGGATTTACCCGGCCATAATGCAGATCATGCAGGAAGCGCAGCAACGATATACTAAGCGCCGTATCATATAGCGCCAATTCTTTATAGGAATCCGGCTTAAGCTTTAAGGCCGGCTGTAGCTTTTGCCGTAGCGTTTCAGTATCGTAATTTCTGGATTTTAATCCGTGATCCGCCGCGTTTGCCAATAAGTTAAGGGCATCGGTGATGTTCTTTTCCGCGTTAGCGTTGCCCAGCCACAGCAACTCGTGGTTCGACATCTTATACAGGGACTCAAGATCGTCGGTACGGTTCGGGAAATTGGGCAGCATCAGGTAAGGATGCTGTTTTGCCGCAATAATCGCGGTAATTTCCTGAGCAACGCCGGGCTCCTGATTGACGGTTTCTTCGGCGAGCAACACCTGCATGGGGAGCGCCAGGAACAGAAATATCAGCAATCGGGGCATATAATGTTTTATGTTCGTTTTCAATTTACTTCTTCGCTGAACGTTCGTGATATTAAGTTTTGCAGTTGGATTACTACAAACCTCACTTTTAATAAGATAATCAGTCTTTTTGAGGTATATCTTGATAATATAATTTTAACATCACTGGGTCGTTCAAGGAAATTTGGCGTCTATATAGATAAATATTTGTTCCTGCATTACTCTCGCTCACTATGCCGAACGCAATGTTATCTCTCCAATTTTATGAACAGGTAGGATGATGCAGCAGTATAGCGGTGTGTCGAAATGGCTACATCATTGATTGAGTTTCACTCACTACAAGGCAGAATATGACAAGTCTCACTTTTTTAGGCGCAACAGGGCAGGTTACCGGCTCCTGTTATTTACTGGAAACCGACTCCAGCCGCATATTGCTTGATTGCGGAATGTTTCAAGGCTCAAGAGAAACAGAAAAACAAAATGAAGCCGATTTCCCGTTTGATCCGGCCGGCATTGATGCGGTGGTTTTGTCCCATGCCCATCTCGACCACTGCGGGCGCTTGCCCAAGCTGGTTAAAGATGGTTTCAAGGGACCGGTATTCCTGACCGAGGCTAGTTTTCCGCTGCTGGAGTTGATGCTGATGGATGCAGCCCATCTGCAATTACGCGATACCGAATGGGAAAACAAGCGCCGGGAACGCGCCGGTAAACCGCTACTTGAACCTTTATATACCGAGGCGGATGTCAAGGCGTTATTGGAACTGCGTCAGCCGATAGCCTATGGCGTGGAAAGCAAAATATTTCCGGAGTTGAGTGTTTCCTTTCATGAAGCGGGACATATACTTGGTTCAGCTATCGTGCGTTTACGCATCAACGATAATGGTAAAACCAAAACACTGGTTTTTTCCGGCGACTTGGGTAACCCGAATTCACCGTTATTGCGTGATCCGACTGTTTTAACCGAAGCCGATGTATTGTTGCTTGAATCTACTTACGGCGACCGCGACCATAAACCGTTGGAAAACACGCTGGATGAGCTGCGCGAAACATTGGCGGAAGCCGCAAAGAGCGGCGGTAATGTCATTATTCCGGCTTTTGCCGTGGGCAGAACTCAGGACCTGATTTATTGGCTGGGTAAAATTCAGCGCCAAGGCGGACTGCCGCAACAGCAGATTTATCTGGATAGCCCGATGGCAATCAGCGCCAGCAATATCTACGCGGACAATGCACATTTATTCAATATCGACGATCCCGAATTTACCAAGGTTGCGCCCGGCGGCTGGCAAGCCTGGTTGCCGGGTTTGATCTATTCGGAGACCGCCGAAGAATCAATGGCCGTCAACCGTATTGCCGGCGGCGCGGTTATTATTGCCGGTAGCGGCATGTGTAACGGCGGGCGCATCCGCCATCATCTTAAATACAACTTGTGGCGGCGCAATGCCCATATCGTCATCGCAGGCTTTCAGGCCGAAGGCACTTTGGGCCGGGCCATTGTCGACGGTAAAAAATCGTCTCTAAAAATATTGGGTGCAGATGTCAATGTAGCGGCCAATGTGCATACGTTGGGTGCGTTAAGCGCTCATGCCGATCAAAGCCAGTTATTGCAGTGGGCGGGGCATTTTAAAGAACCCAAGCCGAGGCTTTACCTGATTCATGGCGAGAAATCGGCGACTTTATCGTTGCAGACTTGTTTTAAGCGCACCGGGTGGAATGCGAATATTCCAAAGGTCGGGGAGAAGATTACTATCTGATGTTACGCATTGCCCAAGAAAAGCACGAAAGAACAGGAGGACGGTTTTTTCTGCATACGTACGGCACGCCCTACCTCTAAATATGGGATGCAGGGATAAGCTTAACTACTTAATCGTTATTTTTCGTAGTTCACATCTTTCCTTTGGATGCGCGTAACATCCGTTGCTATTTAAATGGAGCAGGGTTGGTTTTAAATTGCAAAAGCGTTACTGATACAATGCCTCACCAGTAGGGTTCCTAAAAATGAGAATAACTGATGCGCCTTAGACCCCAAAATATCGCCGCCTTACGCGAAGCAATCGGTTCCATTGCGCCGGATGCGGCAGCCATACGTTTGTTCGGTTCCCGATTGGATGATGAAGCACGCGGCGGCGATGTCGACCTGATGATTGATTTCGACCATCCCGTTGAACATCCTGCAGCGCTTTCGGCACGCTTGGCTGTTCGCGCCTCGCGTGCAATCGGCGGCAGACAGGTTGATGTCTTATTGCGAGCCCTCAATCTGACGCAAAGCGCTATACACCGAATTGCCCTGGAAGAAGGCGTACTCTTATGAGCAAATTCGCTCCGCAGCAAGAAAGGCTGCTATTTCTTGCCAAGGTTGCCAGACGCGAGATTAAACATTTGCAAAGCACCGATAACAGATTATTTGCCCAGCCACTGACGTTGGTCTTGGTTGCGCAACTGGATAGCGACGAAGATTTGGCCGAAAGAGTAGAGGCCTTTATCAGTCGGTTCGGACGGCTTCAGGACACATTAGGCGACAAGCTTTTGCCCAATTTGCTCGGGTTCGTCGGCGAACGTACCGCCACGGCAGTGGATAACCTGGATCGTGCCGAGCGCCTGGGCTGGATCAAGTCCAGCGATGGATGGAACCCCGAAAGCTCAGAAATCAAATGGTGCTCGAATATATCGAAGCTCCGGAAGTGCTTGTTGACGCGATCAATTTGGGGCATCCGCGCGTAGAGGATTTGGTTTATGCAGCCACACGGATGTTAACCGAAATCGAGAGCCGTATATCAGGCAATATCCTTATTTAACAGGATGCAGGCCGTAAAAAGTCCGGTATCTTTTTATCAATATTTACCCTATAAGAGCCCAATATGGCCGGAACCAGTCTTTTAGCTTTACTCGATGATATTGCCTCAGTCCTGGATGACGTAGCGCTGATGACCAAGATGGCGGCGAAGAAAACAGCCGGTGTATTGGGCGATGACTTGGCGCTGAATGCCGAGCAGGTGTCCGGTGTCCGGGCGAATCGAGAACTGCCGGTGGTATGGGCGGTCGCGAAAGGCTCGCTGAAAAACAAACTGATTTTAGCGCCGAGCGCGCTGGCGATCAGTTGGGCAGCACCATGGCTGATTATGCCGCTGCTCATGGTGGGCGGCGTCTATCTGTGTTTTGAGGGCTTCGAGAAATTGGTGCATTCGTTATTACATGCTCATGATGACGCTCGCCGTGCTGAACTGGCTGCGGCAGTAGCCAATCCCGAGATTGACTTGGTGGCGTTTGAACAGAACAAGATTAAAGGAGCCGTTCGTACCGACTTTGTATTGTCGGCGGAAATTATCGTGATAACACTGGGCGCGGTCGCAACTGCGGCTTTTGCGACCAAAGCGGCCGTGGTTGCCGGTATTGCTCTAATTATGACCGTAGGCGTATATGGCCTAGTGGCAGTCATCGTGAAACTGGATGATGTCGGGCTCTACCTGTGCCGAAAGTCCGGTTTAGGGCTATGGACAAAAATCCAGCATAAAGTCGGCCGAGTCTTTTTGCATAGCGCACCGTATCTGATGAAGTCGCTGGCAATTGTCGGTACTGCTGCGATGTTTATGGTGGGCGGCGGAATTCTGATGCACGGCATTCCCTCAGCACATCACTTTATAGAGCATCTTGCCCAAAGCGCTAATATTGTGCCCAACATCGGCGGCATGTTGGAAACCCTGGTTTCCTCACTGCTCAATGCGCTTGCAGGCATTGTTTCTGGTGCGCTGGCCCTGGCCGGTGTGATGATGGCTGAGCGTATTTACAAACACTGTCAACAGTAATATCAACCTGAGCATAGTTAAAAGCTCAGGCCGAACAGTTAAGCCTGAATTAATGAAATTGAGCTTAAATTAATAGCATTGAACTTAATCGTTGAAAGCCTTAAATCAAGCGCCTATCACACCTTCCCAAGCTCCCGAGACTGTGAAAGTATTCATGTGGGAGGGGCTTTAGCCCCGAAAGTCGGGGCTA
>NZ_DAIUEH010000010.1:0-109374 GCF_036845245.1 Methylobacter sp. | reverse complement strand
CATAACGCCAACTATAACCTATATCTAATGCTATTAATGCAATTAAACACTAGCAATGGCACGATAACGCTCAACACCAACGGCGTTTCCTGGACATTCACGCCTAACTCAAATTACAACGGCCCGGTTAGTTTGAACTATAACGTGATTGACGGTCATGGCGGCAGCGTTAGCGGCAGCAATTCGTTTAATTTAGCGGCTACCAACGATATACCGATATTAACCGGTACACTAGCTAACCTAGTCGCGGGCACTGAAGACACATCCTATAGCATTAAAGCCGCGGATTTATTACAAGGTTTTACCGATACTTCAGGCCATTCCTTAAGCGTTACCGGGTTGGCAGCAAACCATGGTTCTATTGCGGCGAATGCCGATGGCGTTTCCTGGACATTCACACCCAATGCAAATTACAACGGTTCAGTTGCTTTGAACTACAACGTGATTGATGGCCAGGGCGGCAGCACTACCGGCAGTAACGCGTTTAATTTAACGGCGGTCAACGATCTGCCGACAGGTGGAGTCACCATTAGCGGCACTGCCACGCAAGGCAAAATTTTAACCGCTTCCAACACCTTGGCTGATGTCGACGGCTTAGGAACAATCGGCTATCAATGGCAAGCCGGCGGCGTTAACATCAATGGCGCAACGGGCGGCACTTACACATTGACACAAGCAGACGTCGGCAAGGTCATCAGCGTTGTGGCAAGTTATCTTGATGGCGGCGGCACCAATGAAAAGGTTGCCAGCGGCCCCACTACAGCTGTAACAGCTGTAGTGACTAATGGAGATGGCTGTGAAGATGATCATGATGATGAAGACAACGATCATGACCACAATAATCATCAAAACCATTCCGGTCCTGATAGCGATGATTGTGACGATGAAGACAACGACCATAACCAAAACAATCATCAAAACCATTCCGGTACTGATAACAATGATTGTGATGACAACCACAGGAGTAATCAAAACTATTCCAATACCAATAAAGGCAACAACAGTCACTACGCCAATCTAAAACTTTCCGGCACAAATAAAGCGGATAACCTGAAAGGCGGCAATGGCGATGATATTTTATTTGGCGATAAAGGTAATGACGTTTTGACCGGCGGTAACGGCAAAGATGTTTTTGTATTTGCCAAGCAATCCGGCGTCGATCACATTACTGACTTTTCAGTGGCTAATGACAAGATTTTGCTGGTCGGCAATTATAAGTGGGGCAATGTTGCACAAAGTTATGCTAACGGCGTCGACACGATTAAAGTGGGATCCAGCAGCGATGCAATTACAATCACTCTGACAGGCGTTACAGGAAAGCTGAATCAAGACAGTTTCAGCTTTACAAAAGATATGCCTGATTATTTTAGTTAACTGCAATTCACCCAGCAGTTTTTAGCAACATCCAAAACCAACCTTCGCTCGGAACATTAGAATGAAGGTTGGTTTTTTTGTGCCTACAAAAACAGTATCTTCTGATGTCGGCAACAGCTGCTTAATTGTACGTTTTAACTGAGTAAAATTACCGCCAACCTGGCGAAAACTTCAGAATCAAAGACAGCGATGAATCCAGAGCAAATCAAAAGAGATCCTAACGGTGCGCTTCAGATAGCCAATGAGTTCTACAAGTCGGGTAGCTTGAATGAAGCATTTGATTTATTCAGAAGTATTTTGTCGCTCTATTCTAAAAACACATCCATCATAAACATTCTTGGCGAAATAGAACTCAGGCGCGGGAATTTGCAAGAGTGCGTAAAGTTTTTAAGCGCCTCGATTAGCTTGGATCCTAAACAACCCTCAGCCTATTCCAATCTGGGAGTTGCTTTAAATAAACTCAAGCGCTTTGATGAAGCTCTTGCCAGTTATGACCAAGCCATTGCATTAAAGCCGGACTTTGCCGATGTCTATTCCAATCGCGGCGGTACGTTAAAGGAACTCAAGCGCTTTGATGAAGCCCTGGCCAGTTATCAGCAAGCCATCGCACTAAAGCCAAACTATGCCGAGGCGTATTCCAATTGCGGTATTGTCTTAAAGGAACTCAAACGCTTTGATGACGCCCTGGCCGATTATGACCAAGCTATCGCGTTAAAGCCGGATTATGCCGCGGCCTATTACAATCGCGGCATTGTTTTAAAGGAACTCAAATGCTTTGATGAAGCCTTGTCCAGCTATCAGCAAGCGATTGCGTTAAATCCGAACTATGTTGCTGCCTATTCCAATCTCGGTAACCTGTTAAACGAACTTAAGCGTTTTGATGAAGCCCTGTCCAGCTATGAACGGGCCATCGCACTAAAGCCGGATTTTGCTGAAGCGCATTACAATCAGGGTATTATTTTACAGCAACTCGGGCGATTTGATGAAGCCCTGGCCGATTATGAACAAGCCATCACGCTAAAGCCGGACTATGCTGAGGCGTACTGGAACAAGTCGTTATTGAAGCTTCTTTTAGGCGACTATGAACAAGGCTGGCGGTTTTACGAATGGCGATGGAATCTGGAGTCATTTACCCGAACTAAAAGAAATTTCCAGCAATCTTTATGGCTGGGTGGAGAATCAATCGAGGGGAAAACGATACTGCTCCATTCCGAGCAAGGCTTAGGCGATACCATACAGTTTTGCCGTTATACTGCTATGGTAGCCGCTCTCAAGGCAAAGGTCGTCATTGAAGTGCCCAAACCCTTGATCTCTTTGATTTCAGGGTTAAAAGGGCATTTCACCATTGTTGAGGACGGCGGCTCACTACCGGATTTTGATATTTACTGTCCATTGATGAGCTTACCGCTCGCGTTTAAAACAACGATTACAACGATTCCATCGGCAGTGCCTTATCTGTACGCAAAGGATGAACTTGTGGAATCGGTCGCTGCCGGTTTGGATAATTTATCAGGCTATAAGATTGGGCTTTGTTGGCAAGGCTCTAAAACCCATAAAGCCGACGCCGACCGATCTCCCGGTTTGGAGCCATTCAAAAAACTCTTTGAAGTGTCAGGCGCGCATTTTTTTACCTTGCAGACCGGAAGCCGGGCTGAATTTACCAGGGCTGCAGGGGCAAGCGCTGTCGATCTGGGCCACGAAATCGACGAATTTACTTTACCCTTCGAAGAAACCGCCGCATTGATCATGCAGCTTGATTTGGTCATTACCAGCGACACGTCGATTGCTCATTTGGCAGGGGCTCTGGGGAAAACGGTATGGATTGTTTTGCCCTTCATGGCCGAGTGGCGTTGGCTGACCGATCGCGAGGATAGCCCCTGGTATCCGAATGCCCGATTGTTCCGGCAGCGTCAAAGAGGTGATTGGGCTGAATTGTTCGACCGGATTACGACTTGTTTAAAGAGTGTGATCGCAGGCGAATCATTGGCGCTATGGTCATTAAGTCAAGCCACGCAGCCTATTTCCGCCAACTCATCAAATATCCAGGTGCCTGTTTCTATAGGTGAGTTGTTTGACAAAATTACCATACTGGAAATCAAGGCTCAGCGAATTACGGACCCAAAGAAGCTGGCGAACATTGAAAAAGAGCTTGCTGTCATTGGCGCGTTGGCTGAAGCGTCGGTCGAGCTTGACGCCGATGGGCTCAAATGTCTCGATGAGCTGAGAGAAGTCAACAGCCGCCTTTGGGACATCGAAGACGCCATTCGCGAATGTGAAAGCCGTCAGCACTTCGGCGAGCATTTTATCGAACTCGCCAGGTCGGTCTATAAGCACAATGACAGACGCGCGTTACTGAAAAGAAAACTCAATGAACTGACCGGCTCGGAGCTTATTGAGGAAAAATCGTATGCCGATTATGAAGCAACGCCCGAATCCGGTTAATAAACGGAAAGTTTATTTCTTAATCTCGCTCACAATAGCCTCGGTTTGCCAGCCGCCGCCTAGTGCTTTGTAAAGGGCAACCAGATCGCTGGAAAGCTGGGATTCGCTGGTGATCAGCAAGCTTTGAGTTTGATAAAGCGCGGTTTGGCTTTCCAGTACATCGAGAAACGCGGTCAAGCCTTTTCGATAGCGCTCGTCGGCTAATTGAACGGCCAGCTGGTTTGCTTCAACGGCTTTTGCCAGCGCTTTATGCCGCTCCTGCTCTTTGCTGTATGCGATCAGAGCATCCTCCACTTCCTTAAACGCAGATAACACCGTGGATTGATAAGTCAGGAAGACTTGCTCGAATTGCGCTTTTTTACTTTTGATATTGGCGTTCAGTTTGCCCCAATTGAAAATCGGCATCGATAACGAGGACGCGGCCGACCATGATTTTCCGAGCGGGGTGAAGTCGGTGATGGTTGTGTTTTGCAAGCCGATGAACGCAGCCAGGTTGACTTTCGGGTACAGCTCGGCGGTCGCAATGCCAACGGATGCATTAGCAACAGCCAGTTGCCGTTCGGCGCGGCGGATATCCGGCCTGCGTTGTAATAGTTCGGAGGGGAGGTTGGTTATCACATTCGCGGCAACAGCCGGGATAAGGCCTTGTTGATCGAGCCGAATAGCCAGCGCGCCGGGCTCTTTGCCGAGCAATACGCTGAGAGCGTGTATCGATTGTTTGACTAAGGCTTCATAGTT
The DNA here is from genome assembly GCF_036845245.1 of Methylobacter sp. Taxonomy (NCBI): domain Bacteria; kingdom Pseudomonadati; phylum Pseudomonadota; class Gammaproteobacteria; order Methylococcales; family Methylococcaceae; genus Methylobacter; species Methylobacter sp. The sequence continues at coordinate 104,820 of NZ_DAIUEH010000010.1, read as the reverse complement.
CGGCAATTGCGCCTCGGTCGTGGCAGACAGGGCTTGCGCTTGCGTCACTTCCAGCATGCTAGCAAGTCCGGTTTGTTGCCGGATTTGAGTCAGCCCCAGCGTATCCAGTTGCGTATGCAAGTTGTCACGGGTTATTGCGGCTAGCCGTTGATTGGCACGCAGCTCGATGTAGTTGCGGGCGACGTCGCCCAACAGGGTAATCAGAACGTCCCGGCTGTTTTCCACTTCGACATCAATGGTTGCATCGGCGGCTTCAACCGCGCGTCTGACGCCGCCGAAAAAATCCAGTTCCCATTGGGCGTCAAAGCCCATCTGGAAAATATTGATCAGTTGATTGCCGATACCAAAACCGCCGCCTGCGGAAGATGTACCGCCGGTTTGGGAAGACGGCGTGGATGTGTTGTTGAAACGCCTGCTGATATTGCTCCTGGCGTCCAAGCTGGGCAAGCCTGCTGCAATGGTTGCGGAGCGCAAGGCACGGGCGTCTTTAACCCGTTCCAGCGCAAGTTTTAAATCCAGATTGGATGCAATAGCGTCGCCGATCAGTGTATCGAGTACCGGATCATTAAAGGTTTTCCACCATTTATCCGGTTGAAAACCTGGCGCAGCGGTTGTTTCAGCCCATTGTTGGGGAATCGGCATTTTTGGAGGTTCATAGTCGGGACCGACCGCAAAGCAGCCCGATAAAAGCAAGGTGACAGCAAGCGCAAGCGGACGGCGGATCATAACGGTGAACCGCCGTTGCCGGGATAATCCTTGGCCTCAATGAAAACGTCCATCTGCTGGCCGACATAGACCGGCAGCTGGCTTCGGTCGAAACTGTACAGCGCTTGCAATACGCGGGTATCAACCTGCTCGGTGCTGTCGCCGGTCAGCGATTTTTTCGGTATGACGTAGGGCTCGACATAAGCCGGAACCAGGTCGGTTTTGAAGTTCCGGTTGCCGCGAAGGTAGGCGACGGCCTTACTGTTTTTATCGAACCGCCAGGCATCGTTTTCGTCGATGTCCACCCGCACATGCAGCTGGTCCATATTGCCCAGCACCAGCAACGGCGTGGCTAAGGCTCCGGCCTGGGCGAACTCGCCGGGCCGGATATTGACTTGCAACACCTCGCCGCCGACCGAAGCCTGCACGGTAAGACGGGCCAGTGTGGTTTGCGTCGTTATCAATGCAGCTTCGGCTTGCTGAACCAGGGCCTTGGCGCTGTCCAGTTTAGTGGTGTTAATCAGCAGGGCATTGCGGCGTCTAAGCAGTTCCTCAGAGCTGATCGCACGGCGGTCGCTTATCGACTCGGCCAAATCGCTCAGCGATTTTGTATCTTTGACTGATGCTGAGGCTTCGTTAACGCCCGCCTTGGCTTTGGCAAGGTCGGCAAGTTTAACTGCCAGCTCGGCGCGGGTCTCGCGGTCGTCCAGGTAAAACAGCGGTGCGCCAGCTTTGACTTTGTCGCCGACGTTGACCGCCACGCTCTTGACGATGCCGGATAACGGCGTGCCGATCGCGATATTCCGGCTTTTGGCCTCGACAATGCCGGCTCCGGCAATAAAGGATTTAAACGGCGCGGAAGCGGGCGGCGCAACGGCCGGAGCGACCGGAATCGGCTTATTGCTGTTGACGACGGTATAAGCCGCAAAAAGGAAGCCGGCCGCCGCCAGTATCGGTAATGTATATTTGACTTGCATATTAGCTCTTGGATGTAATTTTACGGTTTGACCATTCGACAAGCTCGCAGTTCACCACGAAAACACGAAGTTTATGTTTCTGCTTCGTGGTCTTCGTGTCTTCGTAGTGGGCTTAATATTTGGGATGTCCCTTTTACCTGAACTATATGACCGTCATCCATTTCGGCGATACGGTCGGCAAAATCGAAAATCCGGGCGTCATGAGTAACGATAACCAACGCCCGGTCGTTATGTAACGCCACTTCCTTCAGCAAAGTCATCACATTGCGGCCGGTTTCATGATCCAGCGAGCTGGTCGGTTCGTCGCAGACAATCAGTCTCGGGCTGTGAATCAATGCACGGGCAATCGCGACGCGTTGCTGCTGTCCGCCGGAAAGTTCCGAAGATAAAGCTCTCACGCGCGCGCCCAAGCCGACTTGTTCCAGCATGGCAACGGCTTTGCGTTCGGCATCGTTACGTTTCATGCCGTTGATGACAAGCGGCACCGACACGTTTTCAGCCGCGGTGAGCGACGGCAGCAGATTAAAGGCTTGAAAAACAAAACCGATGTTGCGCGCCCTGAAGTCCAGCCTGTTCCGGCCGCTCATGTTCAGCAAATCTTCGCCGAACACTTCGCAAGAGCCGCTGTCCTGGTCGAGAATACCGGCAATCACCGAAATCAACGTGGTCTTGCCGCAGCCTGACGGCCCGACCAGCATCATCAGCTCACCCAGCGCAATGTCCAGGTTGACGCCGTTAAGCGCGGTGACTTTTTGTCCGCCGGTATCGTAAATTTTGACCACATTCCGGCAGCGTACCGCCAATGATGAAGAATTCATGCTTTAGCCTTTAAACACAATAGCCGGTTCCAGACGGATGACTTTAAGTATGCTGATCATCGCTGCGAAAATACAGATCAGGCTAACCCCGCCGCCGCTAAACAATAGCAATTCCCAGGGAAACTTGAATGCCAGTATCGTGTTACGCATCGAATAGCCGAACAATGCGGTCAAACCCACGCCTAAACCATAACCGATCGTACCCACGACAACCGCTTGTAACAAAATCATGCGCAGCAAGACCCAGTTGCTGGTGCCCATCGCTTTCAGTACGCCGAATTGGCGCAGGTTTTCCAGCGTGCTGTTGTAGAAAGTCTGTCCGGCAATCGCTGCGCCGACGATGAACCCCAACATGACCGAAATGCCGAAATTAATCGGGATGCCGGTGTTGTGCATAAAATATTCGTAAGTCAGGGACATGAATTCTTCGCGCGTGTAAGCCGCCAAGCCGGTAGCGGAGCGGATGCGATGGGTTAATTCGGCAAGGTCCTGCCCCGGTTTGGCTTTGACCAGAACGAAGGACAACAGCTTGCGTTCTTTGGGCGCATAATTTTTGGCGCGGGAATAAGTGGTGTAGACCACCGGTTGGGACTGAAAGGTACGGGTGACTCTGGCGATGCCGACTACGATTGCGCGGTGGTCGTTTAGCTCCAGACTGTCGCCGACTTTAAGCGGGATGGGCTCGCCGCCGGGCGTCGGCGAAGGCTTGCCCAATTTGTCCCGGGCGCCGTCTATATCGACGATAACGCCGTCGCTGCGGCGCAGGTCTTCAACCGTTCCTTCCAGCATGACCGGCGGGCCGCCGATCAAGGTGGCGTCATCCAAACCGACGACATTGCAGGTTTGAAAAGTGCCGTCCATCAGCCGCGCTTTTAACAGTCCCTTGTACATCGGCATCGCCCACTCCACCCCGGAAATGCCGCGCACCCGGTACAGTTCGGTATCCTGCAAGGGCTTGATGTCATCGACGAACTGCACTTTCGAGTCCATGACCCATATATCGGGCAAACCGACATCCGATATAAAACTGTAAGAACGCGCCATCAGCCCCAAAAAAATCGCCGGTTGCTGGGTCATGATCAGCGAGGCAAAGGTCAGGCCCATGACAATGCCCAAATATTTGCCTCGGTCTCCCATTAGCATTTTTAAGGCAATGTAATTCATGGCTATGAACGTTGGTTAAATTAAATGGTAAAGCATATTATCATTTGTAGCTAAATTTAAAAGGTACAATTTCAGTCAACGTCAATTGACACAGCAAAGGCCTGTCCATAGAATACAAACCATGAACCCAATCACTTTATCCCTGAAAATTAGCACACGATGGCTGCGAAAGATTATTAGCTTTCACCGCGGTGCTGTTTTTTTGGTTCATTAATCCCATTTTACCAAAGCAACTGCGGGTCTTGACCCCGTTGCTTTTGTAGTCTTTCCGGCAAGATTCGCAGTTTTTCCATCATCAAGGAGAAGTTTGTGCATCAACCCGAATCCGTTATACCTCAAAACAATCGACAGGCTATTTTCGGTTACTTGTTCGTTTTACTCGGCGCCTTTGGTTTTTCCGCCAAGGCGGTACTGGTCAAACTGGCTTTCAGTTACAGCCCGCAATTGGATGTGATCACCTTGATGGTGTTGCGCATGGCGATTTCATTACCATTTTTTCTGGCGGTTGCGTTATGGTCGGCCAACGGTTCGGCAAAAACAAACGATGCCCAACATTTAAACAGGCTGGACTGGCTGATGATTTTCGGCCTGGGCCTATTAGGTTATTACATCGCCAGCTTCCTTGATTTTGCAGGGCTGCAATATATCTCGGCAGGCCTTGAACGCTTGATCTTATTTCTCTATCCGACCTTTGTCGTTTTATTTACTGCGGCGGGTCAACGCCGGGCCATTAACCGGTATCAGGCGCTTGCATTGGCGTTAAGCTATGCGGGCATGATGCTGGTGTTTGCCGACAACCGGGGAGCAATGGCATCATCGGGACTGTTGTTAGGATCGGCATTGGTTTTGGCTAGTGCTGTCGCGTTCGCTTTTTTCTTGATGGGCAGCGGCATGATGGTCAAGCGGATAGGGTCGACACGATTTACCGCCTACTCAATGACAGTAGCCTGTTTGGCGACTGGCCTGCATTTCGTGATTCAGCATGGCGTTGAACTGTTGAGTTTACCGGCCAACGTTTATTGGCTGGCGCTGATCATGGCGGTATTCTCCACCGTGCTCCCGGCATTTTTTATGAATGCCGGTATCAGGCGCATAGGTGCCGGTTCGGCATCTATTATCAGTTCCATAGGACCGATAGGTACTTTAGCATTGGCATTTTTGTTGTTAGGCGAGACATTGACGTCGTCGCAACTGGCCGGAACGGTTTTGGTGTTGGTCGGGGTTTATGTGATCAGTCGGGCTAAGGTTTAAAGATATATAGGATATTCCGAGATACGAGAGGTCTGTTCTGAGCATGTTGAAAGCGCATCTTGTTGTTAACAGTGGGCAAAAATTTGCCCACCCAATTAGCTTATTTTGTCTGAAGTTTCTCTAATAATTGGAGCGTCAAAGCATCTCGCTCTCCATTAAAATACTTGTCAAGGACACGGGCAAACACGGAGCATGGAGCTGACACATAGGCAAACAGTGTCATGGAAGATTTAAGCTTTAAATTATCAGGATAGCCAAAGATTTCTGGAATTGATCGTCCTTCAACGGCAAAAACCGCTTCGGCGCATTCCAACAGTCTTTTTCCAAGAACAGGATGATTCAGGTATTGTCGAGCTTCTTCCAGGCTCTTAATGGCATAGTGTTTTGATGTTGTACTGCGGGCTAAGCCATCAATTTGCGGGAATATGTACCACATCCAGTGAGTGCGTTTCCGGCCGTTTTTTAACTCTGCGAGGACATTAGCATAGATGCTTTCTTGCGCAGTCGTGAAACGGCTTAAGTCGACGGTGTCGCTTGCGTTTATCATGCTTGGCTCCTTGTTGATCTGCCCAACAGGTTGTGAGTGGCTGTGGGATGGTGATTTAATTATGGTGTTTTCCGAATCAGTATCTCCCAGCCAAACGGCGCATGATAAGGACGCTCCTCCTTCTTGATAGTCGCCAACCAGTACACTGCCTTTCGATAAAATTCTGAAAGCCTACTATTTAAAGTATCAATATTATCAAAACCTATTTTGTTTAATTCCTTATGGAGAGAGCTTCTTTTTCCACCATGTACTATCTTTGATCTTATTGTGTAAGCTCCCTTCATTAATAGCTGTGCCTCTGTAAAATCAATAGACTTATCTACAGCCAACAACACCGCAGCACCATTGAGAGAGAATCTATACGATACCTCACCTTTAATAGGTTCGCTGTTTTTTACAGTTAGCAACAACGACTCCCAAGCTATTACAAAATCAACAATGCGTTCTTCTGGTACAAGTTCATCTTGTCCGATTAAGAAACGCGAAAAGGAACGCTCCAAAACACTATCTTTAGGAATAATGGTTTTAATAATTGAAAACGCATCCCTTAGACCATAAACATCGGCATTACCTAAAATAATACTGTTAAATGGATCAATGTACTTCAGTTCTATTGGACGGGTTTCTCCTCCGTCGAATAGCGGAGTATGAAGCGATATTGGATAAACTTCATAAGTGCTGGGATGATATAGCTTGATTGCTTTAACGACATTCTCAAGTATTAAATGTAGCTCAGTTTTTGCCTTACTAGCCACGTTGAAATATGACGATACGCCATGTGGAACGATTTTATATGAACCTTTTATGCTTATTTCCGTATTGAAATTTGAGTAATCTACTATTATAGGAATATCGCATGCATCGCTAAGCAAAGGTTGACGTTCATTAATGGCATCTTCATCAAGGCGAACTAGCAGGATATTTTGCTCAAGTTCAATTGAATCAGTCTCAAGCTTTACACCATGTAACCGTCCAGTAATCATGAAGTCGTGAGATTCACTGGAAGAGAGTATTACAAGTTCATTTAACTTTTTAAGCAATTGTTCTGGGTCGAAGTGTTGTTCTGATGGCAGAAATGCGCCTTTTATAAGCTTCATTACTAACTGCTCTGGCTGTGTATTTCTGCCTGCGATTGAAATCACAGTTCGCACGCTATCAAGTTTCTCAAGGTATTCTCGTAACCTAATTAGGACTTTCGCAACCCTAGTCGTATAGGTTATGTTAACAGGTATGATTACGAAATACCGTTACGTAGAATACTTGATTTGCACGCCGATCAACTACACTTGTTTCAACCTGGCCGAGCATTTGGACGATGTCAGCCACGATGTGGTGAGCAACTTTCTGAAACAGAGTCGGATAACAGCGCGGCAGGTGTGGGAGCTGGTCAAGGGGCTGATCAACAATACCGAGGACTCGTTCTTGATCATTGACGACAGCGTACAAGATAAGCGCTATTCCAAGTCGATTGAGTTGGTCAAGACACAGTACAGCGGTGCGGTGGGCGGCTTGGTGCGAGGCATCGGCGTCGTCAACCTGGTTCACAGTGACGGCCAGGAACATTATCCGGTGGATTACCGGATTTATCACAACGCGGCCGACGGCAAGACCAAGACTGACCATTTCAAGGACATGCTCGTCAACGCCATTGCCGACAAAGGACTCAAGGCGAAAACGGTGTTGTTCGACAGTTGGTATGCCTCTTGGGAAAACCTGAAGCTGGTTCACACGCTCAAGCGAACCTTTTACACGACTCTAAAAAGCAACCGCATGGTCAGCCTCAGTAAGGAAGAAGGTTATGTACATCTTGATGCGATCGAGTGGACGCCCGAACGGCTCCAAGCCGGCGTCGTCGTCAAACTGAAAAAAGTACCGTTCAAGGTCAAATTGTTCAAGCTGGTCGCCCCAGACGGCGACATTGACTGGCTCATTACCAATGAACTCGATGACAACCTGACCACGCAGGTCGCTCAAGATGCGAACGACGTGCGCTGGCAGGTCGAAGAATTTCACCGCGAACTCAAACAGTTGACCGGCTCCGAGAAATGCCAATGCCGCAAGGCCCGCTCTCAACGCAATCACATCGCCTGCTGTTACCACGTGTGGATTTCCTTAAAAGTCAAAGCCAACACCTTGAAGAAGTCTCTCTATCAAGTCCGGGCCGACTTATTTTCCGATTATTTGCGAGCTGAACTGCGTGACCCTAGAATTAAGGCTTATTCAGGAGGATAGCGAAAGTCCTACTAATATAGGCTACGTGGTTTTTGAGTGAAAAAGCTGTAAAGCTAACAGGTATATCAACTAAATCAATAAACGTAAGAGTCGTTTTGTCATTGCACAGAATCCATTTCTGGTCAGTATATTTCTTTTGACGAGAGAATTGAATGTTTGCAGCACTACAAATATCGATTGCAATTGCTTCCAGTCCTGTATACCTCATAAGGTTGAACAAGAAATCATCGTGTCAACTTAAGAGTGTCTGTTATACAAAGCCAACACTGTTTTGACGTAGTTGCGCGTTTCGGGGTAGGGGGGAATGGAGTTGTTGTATTTCATCACAGCACCTTCACCGGCGTTATAGGCGGCAACGACCAGATCCAGGTTTGAATCGAACATCCTGAGTAAATCTTTCAAATAATGAGTGCCGCCGTCAATATTCTGAATGGGGTTGTTCCTGTCAACAACGCCATAACGTCTTGCGGTATCGGGCATTAGCTGCATTAAGCCGACGGCGCCGGCGGAGGATATTGCGGTTGCATTGTAAGCGGATTCAGCCTGAATAACGGCATGAACCAGCCTAACATCAACCTGATGCCGGTTGGCCGCCTCGGAAATAAGATCGGTGAACTTCTTTTTGTTGGTGCCCATATAGGGCAGGGCAGCGGAATAATTTAATGCACGGGTACGTATGATACGTTTGTACAGGTTGTTTTTAGGCTTATCGGTATAGTAAATGCGGCCGTCATTATCCGTAAATTTGTAAATATCGGCCAGCACCTCGTTTGAGATGAGTAAAGTAGTTAAGATAACGGCAATTCTCATCATATCTTTGCTCCTACCGGTCAGGTTTAATAACGATCATACTTGCGGCTTTAACCGCTCTGTTTCTGGCCTCATCGACCGTTTCAGCGGTGGCTAATGCAACGCCCATTCGCCTGTGCGTAAAAGCCTCAGGCTTGCCGAACAATCTGATTTCGCTGGTCGGGACGCTGAGCGCCTTGTCCAATCCTTGATAAGTTACGCCTTCGGCGTCCACACCGCCTAATATGACGGCACTAGCTCCTGTGTTTTGCATGCCGGTATCGACGGGCAAGCCTAAAATGGCTCTGGCGTGCAATTCAAACTCGTTTTGTTTCTGGGTCACCATCGTCACCATGCCGGTATCATGCGGCCTGGGGCTTACTTCACTAAACCAGACGGTGTCGCCCTTGATAAACAATTCAACGCCGAATAAACCGAGCCCGCCTATCTCATTGGTTATTTTAAAAGCAATGTCCTGAGACGCTTTTATTGCGGCGGAGCTCATGACTTGCGGTTGCCAACTCTCCCGGTAATCGCCGCTTTCCTGCACATGGCCTATCGGTGCGCAAAAGTGAGTTTCGGCTTCGCCGTGCTGATTCAGGGTGCGTACCGTCAGCAGGGTGATTTCAAAATCAAAGTCGATTTTTGCCTCGACAATGACTTTTCCGGTATCCACCCGGCCGCTGGATTTGGCGTAATCCCAGGCCGCCTTAAGCCCATCTGCGCTTTTAACCATCGACTGGCCTTTGCCGGATGACGACATGGTCGGCTTGATAAAGCACGGATAACCGATCCAGCCATCAACCGCAGCCTGCAATTCATCAAAACTTTGTGCAAAGGCATAGTCCGAGGTGGGGATTTTTAACTGCTCGGCGGCCAGAGTCCTGATGCCTTCACGGTTCATCGTCAACTGAATCGCCCGGGCGTTGGGTACAACTATACACCGACCTTCCGCCTCGATGTCAAGCAGTGCCTGAGTTGCAATCGCTTCAATTTCCGGAATGATAAAATCCGGCTGTTCCAATGCAATCAGTTTTTTGACCGCTTCGGTATCGGTCATGTCGATCACATGGCTGCGATGCGCGACATGTTGTGCCGGGGCATTCGGGTAGCGGTCTACGGCAATCACTTCCACGCCGTAACGTTGCAGTGCAATTGCCAGTTCCTTACCCAGCTCGCCGCTGCCGAGCAGCAGGGCTTTGGTTGCGCTGTTTGATAATGCGGTGCCTATTTTCATTGTGAATCTGCCAGATAGTTGTCTATATCTTCTTTGGAAAAACCGATTTTTTTAGCCACGCGGTCCGCATGACTGACTCGGGAAATGCCAGGAACCAGTTTGTAGGTCGGCGCGTCATCGGCAAACTCGACCTGTCTTGGCAGGCCTATGCCTTGAGCGACAAAATGATCGACCAGCTGATGATTGTGGGTGATTAAAATGGTGCTGTTGCCTTTCCGGTAAAATCCGTTCAATACATTCGACGACGATTCCATTTTTTCTTCGAAGGTCGTGCCTTCGGATAATTCATCCAGCACCACCAGGCTTTTCGGGGTCGCGGCCAGGAAAATATCTTTGGTGCGTTTCAACTCGGTGCCGAAGCGGCCTTCACCGTCATCCAAATGGCTGATATCGGGGGCCTGATAAAAGATTCGGTCGGCGACGGTCAGTGTTGCCGTCTTGGCCGGAACAAAGCAGCCGATTTGCGTGAGCAGCTGGATTTGGGTGATGGTTTTGCAAAAAGCCGTCTTGCCGCCGCTGTTGGGGCCGGTGATCAACACCAGTTTGTCGTCATCCAAAACAAAATCGTTACCGACATAATTCGGGTTTTGTTTGCCTAAGACCGGGTTTCTGGCGTCGGTCAGGTTTATCCTGTGATGCGGCGCGTCAACCAGTTCAGGCAACACCTTGCTGCCGCCGAATGCCTCGGCAAATTTTATAAACGACAGCAATTCATCGAGTTGACCGAACGCATCCAGCGTTTCAGCTACCGCCGGGGATTTTTTGAACTCATTTCTTAGCGGGATAATGCAGCTGTCCCGGTCAAAGCCGCCGACGATCGGATAATAAACCAGCAAAAAAGGTACGAAGAAAATACTGGCAGTCGGGATGGCCTCAACCGAAACCTGGAACATGTCGGTTGGAAAAAAATGCGCCAACGCCCAGACGGCCCCGAAAAACAGGCTGATCAGCAGCGGCTTGAATAGCCGGGGTCTAAAGATAATTGCGGGCGAGAAAGAGCCTTGCCTTTGTTCCTTGCACTGAACATTGTTTTCAGTGATGTAAACAGGTCCTTCCATTAAGGAATAAGGGCGTGTTTCGGCGAAGGCTTTGATCTTGTCGCAAATATCTTTAAGGTAATCGCTTTGCGGGGCTTCTATGGATTGAATCCGATCGACCAGTTCCAGCATAAAACGGATGCCGCGTTTATATTGAAGATAGCCGTAGCCTTCAATTTCATGCTCTTCTCTGGCTGTGCCGAATGTTCCGAGAAATTCGCCGAACAGCAGTAAATAGAAGTTTTTTTCATCGGGCACAGCCTGTTGCACGATCTGTTCAAGCTGTTCTTTGAGCGCCGGATTATTACGCAATTCTTCAACGGCTTGCTGTTTGGCCTTAATCTGATCCAGTTCATTCAGCGGTTGGGTTAAAGATCGAAATAGCACCGCTTGCCCGGCAATTGTTGAGGCATGGTTGACGGCGTCGAACAGCTCATCGACTTCAATGGTATTGAAGGTTCTTTGGTCGATAACCCCGTCGTCGGTGTCCAGGGGTTTGCTGGATTTGATGGTCGGCCAGCTGCTGTCTTGCCAGTTTTGTAATAATGTTTGCATCATCTTTTACCCATTTGCCCGCTGTTTTCAACATCAAAAGTGCGTATATTCAATCAATAAATGTAAGCAGATTGATTGATTCACCACGAAGGCACGAAGAACACGAAGTTTTTATGTTGGCGTTTTCTTAGTGCCCTTCGTGGTGCAATATCTAAAATTAAAGCTTTTGCTCAAGCAGTCTAACTATAGCATCAACATGAGCTTCGGAATCATTCAGCGCCGCTATATAACGGTATTCTTCTCCGCCGGATTCCATAAAAACAGCCTTGTTCTCCATCGCTATTTCTTCCAGTGTTTCCAGACAGTCCACAGCAAACCCCGGACAGACAATATCAATTTTTTTAATGCCTTGTCCCGGAAGCTGTTTTAACGTGTCCACGCAATAGGGTTTTAACCATTGCGCTTTGCCGAAACGGGACTGGAACACAATCATCCATTGTTTCTCATCAAGACCTAATTTTTCGGCAATCAGGGTTGCGGTTTTATGACACTGGTGAAAATACGGATCGCCCCATTTAGTGAGCTGTTCGGGCAAGCCGTGAAACGACATCAACAACAGCTCGTTTTTGCCGTGTTCCCGCCAGCTTTGCTCGATGGACTCGGCAACCGCAGCAATATAATGGCTATGCTGGTGATAATCGCTGATAAAGTGAATGCTGGGCAGGTGTTTCCAGTGGCTCAGTTCTTTCACCATATCATCATAGATTGATGCGGTGGTGGTTGAGGAATATTGCGGATACAACGGCAGGACAATCAAATTATCGACGCCCGCATTTTTGAAAGCTCTTAACTGCTTCGCTATTGAGGGTTCGCCGTAGCGCATCACATGCTGGGTAGTAACACCTTTATGAAGCAGCTTATCGGCAACCCGTTCGCTTAATTGCAGGGTCAGGAAAATTAACGGCGAACCTTTTTCTTGCCAGATTTTGCGGTAGGCTAAGGCCGATTTGCGGGGGCGAAAAGGCAGCACGAAAAAATGCAGTATCATCCACCACAGCGGCCTGGGCAGGTTGACGACGCGCGGATCCCAAAGAAACTCCTTAAGAAACCGCCTGACTGCCGATGTGGTCGGTGCGGTAGGCGAACCCAGGTTCGCCAGTAATATGCCGGTCTTTTTTGCCGTCATTAGTTCGATTTCGCTCACTACGGGCTCAGGTGTGACGGTTAATCAAATTTAAAAATTCCGAGCGGGTGCTGATTTCCTTACGAAAAATCCCGGTCATCACTGATGTTGTCATCACCGAGTTTTGCTTTTCAACACCGCGCATCATCATGCATAAATGCTTGGCTTCAATAACCACAGCCACACCTCGGGCGCCGGTTGCCAGTTCAATTGCATCCGCTATTTGTTTGGTCAGCACTTCCTGGATTTGCAGGCGGCGTGCGTACATATCGATAACGCGAGCCACTTTGGATAAGCCCATGACTTTGCCTTTCGGTAAATAACCCACATGACATTTGCCGATAAACGGCAGTAAATGATGCTCACATAAAGAATACAGTTCAATATCCTTCACAATAACCATGTCTTCAGTGTCGGCAGTAAAAATAGCGCCGTTCAGCACTTCTTCCAGCGTTTTTTCGTAGCCGTTGTTTAGAAATTTGAAAGCCTTGGCTGCGCGTTTTGGCGTATCGATCAGACCCTCGCGAGTTAAATCTTCACCGACGCCCTCGATAATCTTGGCAAAATGCTCTTCCATTGTTTCAATCCCAGTTATAAAAATAGCTGGTCAGTATACAGTATTGAGTGTTGAATTTTAAAGCTCCAGCTCCCTACTTAAATGCCTCTGTAGGGAGCGCTGCCAAAACCACATTGATGTCTGCTCCGGGTTTGCAAACATTCTCGCTCAGATGACGGCGCCAGCCTTTGGCCCCCGGCTCGCCATGAAAAAGACCCAAGATATGCCGGGATATGCTATTCAATCGGACTCCGTCATTAAGCTCAAGCTGTTCCCGGATATAGGGGATTAACAATTGCATAATCATGTCCCGGGACCGCGGCTCTTTGGGTTCGCCATAAAACCGCCTGTCCACATCGGCCAATAAATAAGGGTTGTGATAAGCCTCCCGGCCTACCATGACGCCATCGACATGCGCCAAAACGTCTTCGGCCTGATCCAGTGTGGTGATGCCTCCGTTCAGGATGATTTCCAGCTGCGGAAAGTCCTGTTTTATTTGGTAGACCACATCGTAGCGCAACGGCGGAATATCGCGGTTCTGCTTGGGTGACAAACCGCTTAGCCACGCTTTTCGTGCATGGACAATAAAGGTTTCGCAACCGGTATCGGCAACTGTCGAGACAAAATGAACCAGCTCTTCATAAGAATCGCGATCATCAATGCCGATTCTCGATTTAACCGTGACAGGAATCGAAACCGCCTGAGCCATAGCGCCAACGCACTCGGCGACAAGTTCGGGTTCTGCCATCAGGCAAGCGCCGAAACGGCCGTTCTGGACCCTGTCGCTCGGACAGCCGACATTCAGGTTCACCTCGTCATAGCCGTAATCTTCAATCATCTTGGCACAGATGGCTAACTCACGCGGGTTGCTGCCGCCCAATTGAAACGCAACCGGGTTTTCAGCGGCATTAAATTGTAAAAAACGGTGGTGGTCGCCATGAATCAAAGCGCCGGTAGTCACCATTTCGGTATACAAAAGCGCGTGTTGTGAAATCAGTCGATGAAAATAACGACAGTGTCTATCGGTCCAGTCCAGCATCGGGGCAACACAGAATTTTCTGTCGGGGCCGGAGGTTTTGTTTTTATTGCTTATCAATTTCTTATCGGAACGTTGAGGGTGATTGCGGATTGACGGGGAGTTCGACTCATGAGCTTGAACATTATAACGGGACTTCTTCCCGCAGCCCATTCACAATGCTATCAAATACGGATCAATGTAAAATAAACCAAAAATTTTAACGAGGAACTTCTTTTGAATATACCGACTATCTGTCTTTGCGGCTCAGGCATCGAATATACCCAATGCTGCGGCCCATTCCATTCCGGCGAAAAAAAGCCTTTAACTGCCGAGGCTCTGATGCGCTCGCGCTTTACTGCTTACGCTATGCATAATGCCGGCTATTTACAGGATACTTGGGATGCTACGGTACGGCCTGAATTGATCGATTTCTCCAAGGAAAAAGTCGATTGGCAGCGCTTGGAAATCGGTAACACTAAAAAAGGCGGGGTTAAGGATACTAAAGGTGTGGTGGAGTTTAAGGCGTATTATTTGCAAGATGGCGAAGAATACGTGATGAATGAGATCAGCCAGTTTGTTAAACGCGCGGGCGGCTGGTTTTATCTGGATGGGCTGGTTAAGTCCATTGGCAAAGTAGGTCTACAAACTAATCTGGGTAAAAATGCTCCGTGTTCCTGTGGCAGCGGTAAGAAGTTTAAACGGTGCTGCGGAGCTGAGTGAGGCAGGGCATAAAGAGCGGCCTGCTGGCCGCTCTTGGCTGGGTTGGTTTGATCGGGTTACTCAAAAACAACGTTATTTTTCATCTTTTGTCGGTTCTTCCGATTCCCCGATCAGAGCGGACAAACAGTCCATCTGGCTTTCGGTATAGTTGGAATGGGCTTCTGCAAGCTCTTTTGCCGAGCCGAAATCATTACGTAATTCTTCAAGGGTCTTTTTAGGATCTTTAGACGAGGACAGCGTCAACATTTTTGTGTAGTTGCGGTAAGCCATCAAGCGTTTGGGATCAAAAGCAAAAATGCCGGGCATATTGTTCGAAGTGGTATCCACAACGCATTTAGCCATGCGCTCGGGAGATAACTTATAGTCTTTAATGTCTTTTTCCAGCTGCATTTGCTCCAATACAGTTTCTTCATATTGTTTTTTATCTGCGCAACCGGAGAGTAATAATGCCGACAGGGAAATGAGCAGTAGTTTTTTCATGTGAGTGGTACCGTTATTTAATTGAAAATGCGCTGTGCGGCATTATACGCATATCCGTCAGGCGCAAGGCAAAAGCTTAAAAATCTTAATCCATCTCCTTCATTGCCTGCGTTATCCAGGCTTCCGCTTCCGCATTGATGTCGGCGGCTTTGCGTCCTTTGGTCTCTATGACCGGGCCGATTTTTAATTTGATCACGCCGGGATATTTTAAAAAACTATAACGCGGCCAGAAGTCGCCGGCATTATGCGCGACAGGGACTACAGGAACGCCGGTTTTATGGGCTAACATCGCACCGCCGATATTAAATTTCAACACTTCCCTGGCTCCGGCGCGGGTGCCTTCAGGAAAAATCAGCACCCACAAGCCTTGGTTTAAATATTTAGTGCCTTGTTCGAGCAAAGAGCGTAACGAAGCGCGTTGGTTTTTTCTGTTGATGACGATGGATTTCAGGGTGAGCAGCGACCATCCCCAAATCGGCAGGTAAAGCAGCTCACGTTTTATGACTACTGAATGAGGGGGCAGAATATATCTTAATGCCAGTGTTTCCCATGCAGACTGATGATTGCTCAAAATAATGGCAGGTTGTTGCGGATTGATGTGCTCCAGGCCTTCTACTTCATAGGTGAGGCCGCAGGTAACTTTGGTTATCCAACCAATAATAGCGCACCAGGCATGACCGATTTTCCAGCGTATTTTAAAGGTCGTCAGCATGCCTAGAATCAGTAAAATTCCGACTATGGTAGCGGTAGAAAAAATGCCCACAAATAACAGGGCCGAGCCTATATAGTTTTTAGGTCTAGGGTCTTGATGTGAGGTATTTTGCTGCGTCATATAAGTTCTCAAAAACAGGAATATCGAGATTAGGATTTTCAGTTAGGGTTTTTTGGCCTTTACCGGTTTTGACCAGTATCGGGCTGGCGCCGACAGTCTGGGCTGTCTGGAGGTCGCGGAGCGAATCTCCGATAACAGCCATGCCGTTCAGGTTGACATGGTGGTCGGCGGCGAAGGCCTCAAGCAAGCCCGGCTTGGGTTTGCGGCAGTTGCAATCATCGTCCGGACCATGGGGGCAAAAATAGATCGCATCGATTTCCCCGCCTTTCTCTTCGGCCATACGCTGCATTTTTGCATGGATTTTTTCCAGCGTTGGGGCATCGAATAAACCGCGGGCCAGACCGGACTGATTAGTGATTACAACGACTTTGTAGCCATGTTCATTGAACAGGGCAATGGCTTCAAGGCTGCCTTCGATCGGCAGCCATTGTTCCGGGGATTTTATGAAATCGTCTGAATCGTGGTTAATTACGCCATCACGATCCAGCAATACGTAGCGGTTTTCAGGCATGCTTTTATATAGTGCTTCGGTACACCATTCGCAAATGATGCGCTTCACTGCGTTTAGCGCATCCTACGGTATTCTCGCCGGAGCGTGATGATGATAGACGTTTCATTTACGATTGCAGTTTGGAAATATCGGCGCAGGTCAAAAACTGTTCGGACAACAGGTTCAGCAATGCCAACCGGTTGGCGCGCAAGTCAAGATCGTCGGTCATCACCATCACATGATCGAAAAATGCATCGACGTCATTGCGCAACCCCGCCAGACGGTTAAGTGTTGCCTGGTAATTGCGCTGTGCCAATAACGGTTTAATATCATCTTCGGATTGCAGTGCAGCTTGCAATAATTGTTTTTCTTGCGGTTCAAGCAATGCGCCGATCTTTGCTGCCGGTTGCGATTCCGATTTTTTCAGGATATTGCGGATGCGTTTATTCGCGGCTGCCAGGCTTTCGGCTTCGGGCAGTTGCCTGAAAGCTTTAACCGCTTCTAAACGCTGCATAAAATCCAGCGGTTCGGTGGGCATTACAGTAATGACGGCATCGAATTCATCGGCAGTGTAGCCGTGATCCAGGCAATAGCCTTTCAAACGCTCAAAAATAAAGTCGATAACCCGGTCGGCTGTTACGGATTGATCGGCAGTTGTTTTAATTTGGGCGCCTGCGAATTCCGTCAACTCAATGATATTGATGTTGAGCTTGTTCTCTATGATGGTCCGGAGTATGCCTAATGCGGCGCGGCGCAATGCATAAGGGTCTTTGTCGCCGGTAGGAATCAATCCGACCGCAAAAATACCGACCAGAGTGTCTATTTTTTCCGCAATAGCAAGAATTTGTCCAGTTGTGCTGCCAGCAGTCGGACTGCCGGATTGTTTAGGAAAATATTGTTCTTCAAGCGCAATAGCGACCGCTTTCGGTTCGTGCTCCGCCAATGCGTAATAACGCCCCATAATGCCCTGAAGATTGCCGAATTCGCCGACCATTTCGGTCATCAAATCGGTTTTTGCCAATAATGCCGCGCGCTCGGCTAGTTCAACATCGGCGCCCAAATGACCGGCAATGAATTTTGCCAGGTTTCGAACCCGTATCGTTTTATCGTAAACCGTGCCCAAATTTTCCTGAAAAACAACGCTGGACAGGCTTTCCACGCGATCTTCCAGCATTTTCTTTCTATCCTGCTTCCAGAAAAACTCCGCATCGGAAAGGCGCGGAGTCACTACGCGCTCATTACCCTGTTGTATGGATTTGGGATTGCTGCTTTCGATATTGCTGAAGGTAATAAAGTTCGGCAGCAAACCGCCGTCTGTATTTTTAACCGGAAAATATTTCTGGTTGGTTTGCATCGTGGTGATCAGAACTTCCGGCGGCAGCTCCAGGAAACGCGGATCGAAAGTCCCGGTAATCGGCACCGGCCATTCGTTCAACGCGGCGATTTCTTCCAGCAAATCGTCTTCGATATGGGCAATGCCGTTCACAGCAGCGGCGGCTTTTTGCGCCGCGTCATGGATGATGGTCTTTCTTTGTTCAAAATCGGCAATGACGCGGCCCTGCTTGTAGAGAGCATCCGCATAGTCTTCCGGCTTGGCCAGAGTGATTTCTTCCGGCGCGTGAAAGCGGTGTCCTTGCGTAGCTGCGCCCGTTTTGAGGCCCAGAATTTCGGTGTCAATGACATTTTCGCCGTAAAGCAAGACAGCCCAGTGTACGGGTCTGACAAACTCGGTAGTAAAACTGCCCCAGCGCATACGCTTGGCAATCGGCAATCCGGCGATGCTTGATCGGATGATGTCGGGGATCAGATTTTCGGTTGCTTGTCCTTTGATGGCTTGGGTAAAGCTAAGCCATTCGCCTTTGTCGGTAAGCAGGCGTTCCAGTTGATCGAAACTGGTGCCGCAGCTGACTGCAAAACCCAAGGCCGCTTTGCTGGGTGTGCCGTCGGGGGCAAATGCCGCTTGCAGTGCGGGGCCGCGTTTTTCCACGGTTTTGTCGGGTTGCGCGGTGGATAGGTTTTCGATGAAAACGGCCAGACGTCTGGGCGTGGCGTAAGCCTTGCTGCCGGTAAAAGTTAACTCGGCGGCGTTAAGGCCTTGAATGATGCCGTTCAATAAAGCGTTGCTCAGTTTCAACAAGGTCTTGGGCGGCAGTTCTTCTGAACCTAATTCGAAAAGTAAGTGTTGTTCGGTCACGATAAGTTGCCTTTATGTGTCATTATAAGTTTATTAATTCGTGCTTATCAGCATTATAAGGATGTTCTTTTAAATACTTTGTCCAATTAGCCAACAGATTGATACCGATTGAATTTTGTTTTTGTAAGTCGCGGAATAAGATTTTGAACTTTGGATCTTTTTTACTGAACTCGTTTTTTGTCTCATTAATGAGCCCTTTTAATGTCGTTGGCAAATTATAAAACTCTAAAGAAATACCTACTTCTTGAGCTTCATCAAGAAGCCATTGCTCAATTGGAGGGTGAAAGATCAAGTAATGATTTTTTTCTTTATGTTTATATAATTTTAAATTTTGCTTTTTAACTACTAATTCAAATTCAGAAGTACGTGATAATGCTCTTCTATCTTGATCGACAATACCTACAGCAAAATTATCTTTCAATTTCCCTATCATTTCATCAACGATTTTATTGCAACTATGCTTATGGTTATATCCGTGTGTATTACCAATTCTTTCGGGAGGTACAATCGTTTCAACTAGATTAGTGTCAATATAACATTCCGGCATAATGCAAAAGTTAATATTAAATTTCATCCGTAAATAGCTCAGCATTAAAGAACAGGTCTAGTCCGTATTCATAAACATCATTTAATTCACTATCTGTCAGTCTTTTAATAACAGTCTGACCGTCTTTAAAATCGGCCATAAATATTGCTAAATCAACGCGAGCATTTTCTAAGAAAGCATCAAGAATATAAGGACTATGTGTAGCAATAAAAAACTGGTTGCTTTCCGAACTAATTATTTCTTTAGCAATATGCGTAATGTAAGGAGGAAAGCAGTGTGCTTCGGGTTCCTCAAACAGCAAAATAGAGTTTTTATTAGAGGCAATAGCTGTTTTAAAGAATATTATTCTTTGCAGCGTATCGGCTATAGAGCTGTAAGGAAACGAAACCATTGCATTATCTTCTCTCAAGGTCTTCATTATCCTTAATGTATGGCTTGTTTTATCTAAAAGAAGTTGTAACCCATACTCTGAAAACAACTTGGACAATTCCTTTTCAAGTGACTTATTACGTTGAATAACATCAAGTAAATTAACTCCAACAGGTGGTATTAAATGAGACGTTAAGTTATTAAAAAGGTCCGATTTCTTTGATATAAAAGTCTCAGGAAACTTATAGTAATTAACTTTGCTTGGCGAAAATCCAGTTGATGGGCGAGTTCCACCTTTAAATCCTAAAATAAATCGATTATTGATACCAACCTCATATATATCGCTCGCTCTAAGATTTGACTGAGCTAATATATCTTTCAAAAGAGACTCATCAATGGGAAAATCTGGCTTTAAGTCTATTTCAAATTGAACTAAATTTTGTTGCTCTAAATAATCGACAATACAATAACTATTATCATCGGTGCGAACAGTGATTTTCTTGTCAACATTCCCATCAAAAAATAATTCCGCGATATTTTCAAACCGGACCATTTGAGTCAATAAATTTTTATTCTTGCCATATCTAAAATAAGGCAAACTAAATAAACCAATCGCCTCAAGAATATTCGACTTTCCAACATTCGGTTTTCCAATCAGCAAATTAATCCGCTTGCAATCGCTTAAAGTGACATCCTTAAGCGACTTGAAATTGGTAATATGTACCGAATTGAAAAACGTGGACATGAATTACTCGGCTGAACTCTGACACATCGGAAATCCCAGCGATTCCCTGCGTTGGTAATAGGCTTCGGCTACAGATTTGGCTAAATTCCTGACTCGTAACAGATAACGTTGACGCTCGGTAACCGAAATCGCATGGCGCGCATCCAGCAGGTTAAAGGCATGCGAAGCTTTCAATACCATTTCATAAGCCGGTAACGGCAGATTCAATTCGATCAGCTTGGTGCATTCCTGCTCGTAAGTGTTGAAACACTCGAACATGAACTCGACGTTAGCATGCTCGAAATTGTAAGCGGACATTTCCACTTCATTTTGATGGAACACGTCGCCATAAGTAACGGTGCCGAACGGGCCGGTAGTCCAGACCAGATCGTAAACGCTTTTAACGCCCTGCAAGTACATCGCGATGCGTTCCAGGCCGTAAGTGATTTCTCCGGTGATCGGTCTGCATTCAAGGCCGCCGACTTGCTGGAAATAGGTGAACTGGGTCACTTCCATGCCGTTCAGCCAGACTTCCCAACCCAAACCCCATGCGCCCAAAGTCGGCGATTCCCAGTTGTCTTCGACGAAGCGCACATCGTGCTCCAGCAAATCCAGGCCTAAATGGCGCAACGAGCCCAGATACAGCTCCTGGATATTGTCAGGCGACGGCTTTAAAACCACTTGATATTGGTAATAGTGTTGCAGGCGGTTGGGGTTTTCGCCAAAGCGGCCGTCGGTCGGCCTGCGCGACGGCTGCACATAGGCCGCGTTCCAAGGCTCCGGGCCGATGGCGCGTAAAAATGTGGCGGGATGAAACGTCCCCGCGCCAACTTCCTGATCTAACGGCTGCAATAAAATACAGCCTTGGTCCGACCAGTATTTCTGTAAGGCCAGGATGAGTCCCTGAAAAGTAGATAAGTCGTTGTTTATGCTGGACACGGTTTAATGCTCTTGGGCAATAAAAATGGGGGATTATAACCGAAAAGCCGGTATTAGGCATCGTTAGATTAGGCGCGCAACTTTATACCGGTAAAACCTGCAAGCGTTTGTTATACGTAGCATTACGGGTTCTGCACGATTAGTACCTATACAAAATGGAATTGTTTATACTCGAACGCTATTAAAAATTGAAGCGGTGCCGGACATCGTTATCAGGCTTTAATGAATATGAACAGATGTTGACTTAACGTTAGATGGCGTATTTTTTATATAAGGAGAAACGACATGAACGATCAAGAAAAACAAAAAGCGGTAGAAATCCTGAATAAAATTATGGAGCTTGAACTGGCAGGCGTTGTTCGCTACACGCATTACTCGCTTATGGTTTATGGCTATAACCGCATTCCAATTGTTTCCTGGCTTAAGAGTAATGCTGACGAAAGCTTGATTCATGCACATAAAGCGGGTGAGCTGGTGACATTATTGGGCGGACATCCTTCTCTTAAAATCGGCCCTTTATTGGAAACAGCCAAGCATGATATCGGCGATATTCTAAGGGAAAGCCTGGAGCATGAGAAAACAGCGATAGCCGCATATTTTGAGCTGCTGAAACTTTCTGAGGGCGTTTCGGTGCTGTTGGAGGAGTATGCAAGAGAAATGATAGTCGGGGAAGAGCTGCATCTTGACGAGGTCAATAAAATGCTGCGGAAACCGGGCGATGTTCAGCCGTTTAATGCTTAAACCTATTCAGCATTTAGAAAAGCGATAGTTCACGAAAGGCACAAAAAACACGAAAACAAGGAGACCAGACTGTAAATTGTCGCTTAGGATGTTTGTGTCTTTCGTCGATCAAACGCCATTTCAGGGATAAACAAGGCTTACAAAACACCTACAGCATGCCGCAAATGCAGTGTAGCCAATGCGGCGTCGTAAGTGGCATTGTTCAAATTATCATGAGTGATGGTGCGTAAGTCTTCCGCTTTCAGCACATCGGTATTGGTGGATAAGCCCTGCTGGTAGCGGTCGGTAGTGACTTTTAAATTTTCATCGGCTTGAGCGATGGCTTGTTGAGTCACGGCGATGCGTTTTTGCGTCTCCTGAATATCCAGCCAGGCTTGGCGTACCTGCAAGCCGATCATGCCTGCTAAATCATCGCGTTGTTCTTTTAAAGCAATAGCTTGCCGGGTCATCGCATCGCTGCGATGACCCGAGCTGCCGTCAAATAGCTTCCAATCCATGCCGACATTGGCCATCCACATGCCTTCAAAGGCCTGATAGCGGTTTTCCTGGTATTGATAACCGCCGTTGACGGCGACTTGCGGCAACAAACCTGCTTTTACACTTTGCGCCTGTTGGTCCAGCGACTCAATTTGTTGCGCCAGCGTGACCAATTCGGGACGTTGCTTTAACGCATTGCCGCTCAGGTCGATTAATGATCCTTTCGGGGTTTCAGGGAATTGATGAGCCAGTTTAACCTCATCGGCAAGATTCCGGTCCAATAAGCGGTTATAACGGGCCTTGGCAATGTCCAGCTGATTAGTCGCCTGCACGACCAGTTGCCGGGCATTAGCCAGTTCGACATTGGCCGCCAGTACATCATTGCGCGCGACGATGCCTTGATCGAACAGGTCGTTCACATCTTTCATGTGCAGATCCAGGCTGTCGACATGGCTTTGCGCTACCTGCAAGGCTCTGTCCATGCGCAATACCGTGATATAAGCTTCCGCCACCTGCATTTTGATATTTAATACCGAGGTGATTTCATTGGATTGAACGGCTTGCAAAGAGGCTTCGGCCGCATCGATGTTATGACTGATGCGCCCGCTGGTAAAAATCGGTACAGAGGCAATTGCCTGGGCTTTGACGCTTCCGGCTTGATTGGTGCTGAACTGAGCTGTTTGGCCTGCAATCTGGGTTTTTGCTGCCGGTGTTTCACTCAACTGCGTGTAACCGCTGCTGACGTTAAGATCGGGCAACCGTTGCCCCTGCGCCGCATGCAGCTGCTGTTCGGAAGCGCTGGTATCGGCTTTCGCCGACTTGATCTGATGGTTGTTATTAATGGCGCTGTTCCAGGCGTCTTCCAGCGTTTCCGCTACAGCTGCGGTGCTGACAAAGATTATTAATGCGCCGATCAAATGCTTTTTATGCAACAGCATAGATCATACCCCGCATATAAAAATCAATGACCTGCAAGACCAGGCGTTGTTTCTCGTCAGCGGATGGCCGTAGCGTTTTCGACAATAGGCAGCGCAAATGCAGGTCGCCTTTCAGCATGCTGAAAAACGCATCCGCCGCGAATACCGGATCAGCAATGTTAAAGATTCCTTCGGCATTCAATTGCCGAAAATAATCTTCCAGCTGCGTCAATACGGTTTGTGGGCCGCTCTGATAAAACAATTGGCCAAGTTCCGGAAAATCCGGGCTTTCCGCTACCACCAGCCGGTAAATGGCCAGCGCATCTTCGGTAAAAATCAAATCCACTGCGGAGTTCGCGATTTGGGTTAGGTTGTATTTCACATCATCCGAGTCGATAGTTACCTGAGCCATGGTTTGCAATAAAGATCCGCAAAGGCCGGAAATGACTGCCGCGAGCAGGGCGTCTTTGCTGTCGAAATGGTTGTACAGTGTGGCTTTGGAAACCGGCGCAGCCTGGGCTATTTTCTCCATGCTCACGTTACGGTAGCCATGCGCCAGGAACATGCGGGTGGCGCCGTTAAGAATGGCTTGGCGCTTGGGATCTATGGATTCTGTAGTCATTTATTTGTTAAATGTAAAGATGATGTGATGGTAAATAAAGCATCACGAACGGCTGCACGGATGCAGAGCAATTGCTACTGCATCGCCCAGCAATAGTTGTCGTTCGTGATGATTCCACTCGTTCCCAAGTTCCAGAGACTGGGAAAACATTAAGAATTCGGAGTGCAAACCCAGGTTTTCACTCCGTCATTCATTAAAAATCAATAGCTTAAATGCAAGGCAACGATTTTTTAAGGCGGCTTTTTACAATACTTTCACAGTCTCTCCAGGCTGGGAGGTAATGTAATGGGCTGGTTTTCTCCGTGTCTTAATGGTGAGTTCGTTTTTTTGTTTTTGCGTAAAAGTAAACGATACGTTAGACTAAACTAAACCGTTTAGTTTATCAAGGTCGTTTTATGCCCCGTTTACGTTCCGCTTTACTGATTTTATTGATTGGCGTTCCTTTAATCGCCGGAATAGGCTATTGGCTGCTGGAGCGGCGGCATTATGAAACGACAGACGACGCCTATTTACAAAGCAACATTGTATTAATCAGCCCCAGAGTGCAAGGATATGTGACGAATGTCGCGATCAATGACAATCAGGCGGTCAAGCAAAATGACGTTTTGCTTACGGTTGACGATCGGGATTATCTTGCCAAAGTCATTCAAGCCGCAGCCGATGTCAACGAGGAAATCGCACACATCGAGCGTTTGCGTGCAATGAAACTTTCTCAGCACGCGCATATAGAAACTGCCGGAGCCAATGTAGTGGCTGTGCAAGCCAGACGGGAACAAATTCAACAGGATTTACAGCGCTTCAATAACCTGATTGATCGTGGTTCGGCGGCCCGGCAATCGCTGGATAAAATTCAATCGGAATCCAAACAGGCAGCGGCTGAACTGAAAGGTTCCCAAGCTTCAGCCAGCGCCGAACATAGCCAATTGGCCGCCCTCGATCTTGAAATCACCGAAACCGAAGCGCGTGTGGAAAATGCCAAGGCGCAATTGAGCCTGGCGAAAATCGATCTGGAGCACACTCAGGTAAAGGCGCCGATCGACGGCATCATCGGCAATCGCGGCGTGCAACTCGGACAACTGGTTCGCCCCGGCGTTGCGCTGGCCTCTCTGGTGCAGAACAGCAACATCTGGGTGGAGGCGAATTTTAAGGAAACCCAGCTACAGCATATGCGTTTGGGGCAGTCGGTTACGGTAAAAGTGGATGCTTATCCGGATCTTGAATTGACCGGCAACGTGGACAGTTTTTCACCGGCCAGCGGTTCCGAATTCAGCATTCTGCCTGAGGAAAATGCCACCGGTAACTTCACCAAAGTTGTGCGCCGGTTACCGGTAAAAATAGTCTTTGCTTCGGCTGCGAATGTGCAGTTATTGAGACCGGGCTTGTCGGTTGAAGTTAAAGTCAAAGTGCATTAATCCTAACGTCCGCGAACAGCACGAAAGCCACGAAATAGGTGTATTACAAATCGCGTTCTTTTCGTGTCTTTGGTGGACAAAATTGATTTTTATAGGTTAATCCCGTGGCAATAACAGACAAGCAAGACACAGAAACACCGCTAACGATGGGCCAGTGGATCGGCTTTTTCAGCATGGCGATTGGCGTGTTCATGGCGGTGCTGGATATTCAGATCGTCGCCAGTTCCTTGCAGAAAATCCAGGCCGGTCTGTCCGCTACGCAGGATGAGATCGCTTGGGTGCAGACTTCTTACCTAATTGCCGAAGTGATCGTTATCCCGTTGTCCGGCTGGCTGGGCCGGGTGTTCTCAACCCGCTATTTATATGTCATATCGGCAGGCGGCTTCACCGTAGCCAGCCTGCTTTGCGCATTCGCCTGGAATCTGCCGTCGATGATCGTGTTCCGCTGTTTGCAGGGCTTTCTTGGCGGCGCGATGATTCCGATGACGTTTACCGTGATTTTTATTTTGTTCCCGCCGCGTTTGCAAGCGACCATGAGCATCGTACTCGGCTTGATTGTAACGATGGCGCCGACTGTAGGCCCTGTGCTGGGCGGTTTTCTTACCGAAACCTACAATTGGGAATTGCTGTTTTTGATTAATATCATTCCCGGCATAGGGGTCTGCATAATGGTGTGGCGGTATCTCGATATTGATCAGCCCGACTGGGCGCTGTTGCAGAAAATCGATTTTGTCGGCATAGCCCTGATTGCCGTTTTCCTGGGCAGCATGCAGTTCGTGTTGGAAGAAGGCGTCCGCAAGCAGTGGTTTGAGGATTACCTGATAGTCACGCTGACGATTGTTGCCATCGTCAGCGGCATCGCGATGCTGATTTGGGAGTTAAAAAGCCCTCACCCGATTATTGATCTTTACGCTTTCCGCAATGTTAATTTTGCGATTGGTTGCGGCTACAGCTTTGTGCTGGGCGTGGGGCTTTATACCATTATTTATTTAACGCCGATTTATCTGTCCAGCGTTTAAAGGCCTTAACAGCCTGGAAATCGGCTACTACCTCATGGTCGTCGGCGTCTTCCAGTTGGTGTCGGCGTTCATAGCCGGGCCATTGGAGAAAAAAATGGATTTGCGCTGGATGCTGTGCCTGGGACTTGGCTTGTTTGCGTTGGGCTCATGGATGAATGGCAATTTAACCGGCGAGTCCGGTTATTGGGAATTCTTCTGGCCTCAGGCTATTCGAGGCAGCGCGTTAATGCTGTGTTTCCTGCCCATCAACACCCTGTCCTTAGGCCGATTGCCGATGGAAGAAGTCAAAAACGCCAGCGGGCTTTATAACCTGATGCGTAATCTGGGCGGCGCAATCGGTTTGGCGGTTGCCAATACGCAAATGATTTATTTAACCAAAGTGCATTATGCAACGTTGCGCGAATCGGTTACCGCAACCAGCTATCAGGCTCAGCAAATGCTGGAGGGATTAACCGCATCAATGGCGCAAATGAATTTGCCTGATCCCGACTTGGCCGCGTTAAAGCAGCTTACCGGGCTGGCCCTTCGGGAAGCGGAAATAATGACTTTTAATAACCTGTTTCAAGTTATCGCGGTTATTTTCGCGGCTTCGCTTGTTGTTGCGCCTTTTCTAAAGAAGGTGGATGGAGAAAAGGCAGCCGTAATTCACGAATGAGGTTGTCCCAGCGTAGGGCGCCTACATAAGTTTTGTTGACGTTTGCATGATTTAGGTGGAATTTAACTATTTTTTAAAAGCGGAGAATTTGTTATGAATAAAACCATACTCGCCCTGATTATTGGCGCTACGTTGAGCCTGCCTGCTACCGCCGCCGATTCTTATACGGTCGATCCCAGGCATACCTTTCCCAGCTTTGAAATCAACCATTTGGGTTTTTCCATTCAACGGGGACGCTTCAACCGGACCAAAGGTAAAGTGATGCTGGTTCCGGAATCAGGAACCGGCAATATTCAAATCAGTATCGACACCGCTTCGATCAGCACCGGACTTGCCGAACTGGAAGAACACCTACGCGGCAAGGATTTTCTCGATGCTGAGCGCTATCCGCATATTACCTTTACATCGGATAAATTGAGCTTTAGTAAAGACAAGCTCGTTTCTGTTGATGGCAATTTAACCTTGCACGGTATTACCAAGCCGGTGCATTTGGTGGTAGATTATTTTCATTGCGGAATGAATATGATCGCGATGAAAAACGTTTGCGGCGCCAACGCGACCACAACCATCAAGCGATCCGATTTTGGCGTAGACAAATATGCGCCGGCCCTTGCTGATGAAGTCAACATCGTGCTTCAAATTGAAGCAACCAAAGACTGATCGGCCTTGTTTTGTTAATACAGCTCAGAGGAAAAAAGTCATGAAACTTTATTACAGCAAAGGTGCTTGTTCGTTATCTCCCCATATCACAGCCTGTGAAGCGGAACTACCGATTGAACTGGTTGAAGTTGATTTGAAAAGCAAGCGTACCGTGGCCGGAGAAGATTTCCGGCTGATAAATCCAAATGGCTATGTACCGGTATTGATCCTTGACGACGGCAATAAGCTAACGGAAGGCCCTGCAATCGTTCAGTATCTTGCCGATCAGGCGCCGGATAAAAAATTAGTCCCATTAGCGGGGACATTCGAGCGTTACCAACTGCAGCAATGGCTGAACTTTATTTCAACCGAGATTCATAAAAGCTTTGGCGCTTTATTTAATCCCGCTATGCCTGAGTCCGGCAAACAAGTGGCGATTACTACGTTGATCTCACGGTTGGAGAATGTCGCAGAGCATCTTTCGAATCGGGCATTTTTGCTGGGTGATCATTTTACCGTGGCCGATGGCTACTTGTTTGTGACACTGAGCTGGGGAGCTCATGTGAATGTTGATATAGGCCGTTGGCCGGTATTGGCGAACTATGTTGCCAAGATTTCCGCACGTCCCGCAGTACAAAAAGCGTTGAAGGAAGAAGGGCTGGTTTAAGCTTCGCTGGTTTGTAGTTCGTAGGATGGGCTTCGCGGGACTCTACCCATCTACGAGCTAAATTTTTTGATTTATGGAATAGTAAAGCTTATGCTCGATTACTTGAAAAAGCCTTCTCAGAAGCATCAATGTTGCCTGAATTACAGCAAAACATGTTAGCAAGATGGATTATTGATGAATTATGGGCTGAAAAAAAATGGGATTCGCTGTTTTCTGAAACAGAAGATTCATTAGCTGAATTGGCAGATGAGGCTTTAAACGAACACAAACAAGGCAAAACGCAAGTGATGAATTTGGATGAGTTGTGATTTCCCGAACAACTGAAAAATTCAGGGCTTTGTTTATTCCTTTGCCTAATACGGTTAAAGCTCAAGCAAAAGAAGCATATCAACAGTTTAAAAGCGATCCTTATCACCTAGTCTGCAATTTAAACGTGTCCACTCAAGTAAGCCGATTTATTCAGTAAGGATAAATTTGGATTACAGTGCGGTTGGAATCATACAAGACAATGAAATCATCTGGTTTTGGATGGGCTCCCATAATGTTTATGAAAAATTGCTTAAAAAGCTATAGGCAAGCCACAAAGGAGTAACAATGAGCAACCGGAACACATGTTTGATCTTTGCCCACCGTGGCGCTAATAAAGAAGCCGCCGAAAATACCCGAGCGGCCTTTAATAAAGCATTGGAATTTCCGATTGACGGTATTGAAACCGACGTGCAGCTGAGTCTGGATGAGGTACCTGTACTTTGGCATGACTGGCAGCTGGATAAGCTGGGCCATCCGGGAAAATGCATCGACGATTTTAATTTCAAGCAGCTTGAACAAATGGATTTTGCCGGATATTGCTCATCCGATGCGTTATCGGAAGGCGCTTTAAGCCTTAAGGAGTTTATCGACACTTATCGGGGGCGTTGCGGTTTGGATATTGAGCTTAAAAGCCGCGACGGGGAATCTGATCAGCGGTTGGAAAGTAAGATATTGAAAATACTGGCCGTCATCGGCACATCGGCTACCGATGGCGTGTTTATTTCCTCATTCAGTCTGCCCGGGCTGATTTTTGCCTATCAACACGCACCGGACTTACCGCTATATTATTTGCTGTCCGGTCACCACACTCAGGCCGATATTGAGCAGTTCCTGAAAGATTACAGCTTTTTGGCCGGTTTCTGCCTGCCCATCGATATCCATAATGATTCCATTGCAAGACTTTTGCGGGAGCAAGGCAAAAGTGTCGGCGTTTATACCTGCAACAGTGAGCCAGAGATTCAAAAAGCGCTGGATCTGAAGGTCAATATCCTGATTACCGATTACCCGCAGCTGGCATTGCAGATACGAGATTAGTGAAGCGGGACTTTGCGCAGTTGGCCGGGCAGCATTTTGATGTGTTGGTTTGCGGCGGTGGTATTTATGGCGCCTGGACAGCGTATGATGCTGCGTTGCGTGGGCTGAAGGTAGCTATCGTCGATCAGGGCGACTGGGCCTCGGGTACCTCATCGGCTTCCACCAAATTGATACACGGCGGGCTGCGCTATCTGGAATCGCTGGATTTCAAATTGGTTAGAAAAGCCTTACGCGAACGCGAGATGTTAAAGAAAGCCGCACCGCATCGTGTTTGGCCTCTGCGTTTTGGCATTCCGGTTTTTAAGGATAACCGGCTAAACAGCATTCGCTTGAAACTCGGCTTAATGCTGTATGATTTTTTTGCCGGAATGCTTAGCTCCGATCAAGCCCACCGTCATTTCAATCGGGTCGCATTTGCGGAGCGATTTCCCTGCCTTGATCCGGTCTTATTAATAGGCGGCTTTACCTACGCCGATGCACAGACTGACGATGCCCGTTTGGTTCTGGAATTGATTGATGGTGCGTTATCGGCTGGAGCAGTCGGTATGAATTACTGCAAAGTGACTGGCTTTATTAAAGATGGGGGAAAAGTCTCTGGTGCTAAAATTCAAGACAGGGTTGGCGGAAAAATCGCCGAGGTATATGCCCGTCAAATCGTTAATGTAACTGGGCAATGGACGGCTGAAAGCGGTTGCCGGTTAACTAAAGGTGTGCATTTGATCTTGCCTAAAGTACTGGGCAATGAAGCGTTGTTGTTGACCGCGAAATCGGATGGGCGGGTGTTTTTTATAATTCCGTGGTACGGTCTGACGCTGCTGGGTACTACCGATACCGATTATACCGGCGATGTCGATCAAATCGGTGTAAAAGCAGATGAAGTCGATTATCTACTGACCGAAGCTAATCATGTGCTCAATATAAAGTGGACTGAGGCCGACATTATCGGCCGTTATGCAGGGCTGCGCGTTTTGAAAGAGAATTCAAAAGCAATGCCATCTGCGCTCAGGCGCGACTGGGAACTGAAAGTTGCCGATAGCGGTTTGCTGACTTCCATCGGTGGAAAAATCACTTCAGCGCGTGAGGATGCGGCTCAAATTGTCAATACACTTTGTGAAAACCTAGGCAGCAATGAACCATGCAAAACTTACGGCAGACCATTTCCGTGGTTGCCGGATGAAGATTACCGGCTATGGGCAGATGCGGCTTTGCTCAAAGCCGTAACATTGGGCATAGATAGGGAAAGCGCCCAATGGCTCATACGGCGACACGGAAAACGCGTGTCGATGATTTTTCAATTAATCGAGCAAGATGCTGCGTTGGCACAGCGGATAATACCCACGCTGCCTTTTATACTCGCCGATTTAGTGTTCTGTGCCGATAATGAAATGGTTGTACATCTGGACGATCTGCTCAGACGGCGGATTCCATTGTTAATTTTGGCAAAAATGACTCAGTCCGAGCTACGTTATCTAGCCGAAATGGCAGCAAGAACATTGGGCTGGGATGAGGTTACTTTAACTAACAAACTTGAAATATGCGTCAAAAAATATGGGCTGCAAGAAATTCATTTCGACCGCTTTTTAGAGCCTTGAACGACTGTATTAATGATTCATTGAAGGAAAAAATTCATTAATATCCATACGTATTTTTACGGTGCTTTATTTTTCTTTAAAGGCTATTATTGCGGCTTATTATAAATTTTAAAGATATCGTAATGATCCACCCAAAGACTTCTTTCTTGGTATTAGCGTGCGGTAACGAAAGATACTAGAAATGAAACACATCTTGTCTATCTTCTTTATTTTTTCTGTGTTTATTACCGGAGGTTACTGGTCCGCCCATTCTGATGAGGGATCGGTTATCTATTTTTATAATCCGGAAACAAATATCAATAATTTTGCCACGCTAAAAACAGCTTTTGATACGTATTTGGTAAATCATGGTGGTTATTATTTCCAGCCTTTTGATCTTAGAGAAAATTTTGAATCGGTAATCAAGGAAAAAAAAGGCGATGTTTTTTTATTATCCAGTTGGCATTTAAAGGCATTACAGCAAAAAAATATACCGCTGAAAATTGCCTTGGTCGGCACGTCAAAGGGCAACACCATGCAAAGGAAGGTATTAAGTACGAAAAAAGACATTACCGATGTCGCTATGCTTAAAAATACCGTGGTTGCAGGTGCAGGAAGTGAAGAATACATTCACAGCGTGTTAAAGCAAATACTCGGTAAAGAGCAGGAGGCTCTGCTTAAAGATATAAAAATACTCCTCGTGCCTAAAGACATCGATGCAATTATGGCGGTGGGTTTTGGAATGGCGACTGCCGCCATCTCCGCAGAAAGTAGCTTAGACAAACTGGCAATGATTAATCCCAATCAATTTCGAGAGCTACATGGCTTGGGTTTTAGCGAGAAAGATTATTTATTAGTCGCGGCAACATTAAAAAAACCGGAGCAACAAGAAGCACAGCTACTTGAAGTGTTACGAAAAATGTCGGAGGCCGATGCAGGTGAAGAAAATTTAAAATTACTGGGGATAGATGGTTGGAGGGCAATGCAATGAAATGCTTCAATAATCGCCGCACGTCTTATAAAGACGGGAACCCACTATGAAAATAATAAATTTTTGTAAGGTCTTAATCCTATTGAGTGTCTTTTTGGTTAACACCGGATTTGCCCAGCCGAGTAAAGTTCTGATTGTTAATAGCGATAATAGTGTTTTCCGATATGAAGCAATCGCTACGGAATTCAAAAAAGTCATACAGCAAAGCGGTTATCAATGGACCGAGTTTAGTTTAAACAGTCGCTCCAATGCTGAAGCGGAGCTGAAACAGCTTATTCAACAAGAAAACCCTGAGCTTATTTATTGCATAGGAACCAAAGCTTATTCGTTAGCACGTAATTATGCTAATAACAAGAAGTTGTTATTTTCAGCTGCTATTAATTGGCGCAGATTGGATATTGGCGAAGGAACTTATGGTGTAGCCAATGAATTGTCGTCAGCGCAAGAAATATCGTTATTACGATATTTTTTTCCAACGATTAAAAATATCGGCTTGCTCTACAACGATAAATTTAGCCGGGAATACGTAGAAACCATTAAAAAAGATGCCTTAGCATTAGGTATAAATATCATTAATCAGCCCATCAATGATGCGCAAGAAATAGGTGAGGCACTCAATGAATTATTGCCGAAAATAGATATGTTCTGGATTATTTCCGATCCGGTTCTTTTAAGCAGCAAAGCGTCGGTACAGCAAATTTTTCAATCGGCGCAACAACAAAAAAAGCCTGTTTACGCCTACAGTGACGTGTTTATAGAACAAGGAGCGGTTTTGACAATTTCTGCCGATCTTGCAACGATCGGACGGCAATCGGCAAGTTTGGCCCTGATGATGGATAAGGATAAAGTGCTTGGAGGAACCGTGCAAAGTCCTGCGGGTTCAACAGTTACTTTAAATAAATGTGTTCTTGAGGCATTGCGGCTCAAATTTAATCAAGATGCGCTGGATTCGGTTAATAAAATCGTGGGGTGTGGCAAATGATTAAATATTTATACACTCTGTTGGTAGGTGCATTGGTCTTGAATTCGAGTGCTTTTGCAGATGCATCTGCACAGAATGATGATCTGGAAAAAGAATTGGCCTATCTCGCCGCAGAAAGGCAAGTTGTGGTTACAGCCTCGAAAATAGAAGAGCATGTGGACAAGACTATAGCCACAACTACCGTTATTACTCAAGACGATATTGCGCATATCGGCGCACGTAATTTGTTGGATGTGCTGCGTTTGGTTCCGGGGATCGGTATTACTCAAACTCAGTTTGGATTTCGTGAAATTGAAGTGCGCGGTGTTAAAACATTGGCGTCTGAAAAAGTACAGATTATGTTGAATGGTCATCCATTGGATCATAACCTGCAAAATGCCGGTAGTGTCTGGGTTTATGATGATTTGCCGGTTGATACAATTAAACGCGTGGAAGTGGTGCGCGGACCGGGCTCGGCTTTATATGGCGCGAATGCTTTTCTTGCCGTCATCAACATTATTACCCAAAATGCCAAGGATTTGAATGGCGTGCAAACTTCAGCCGGTTGGGGTAGTTTCGACACCCAACAATACCGGGCATCCTGGGGCAAGCAATTTGATAATACCGCTGAAGCCGCGTTGCATTTTAATTTTGCCGATACCAACGGTATCAATTCGCCGATTCCTGCTGACAGTTTGAGCATTCAGGGAATCAATTCTTCGGCTCCCGGTAGAAGCCAGCTTACTGAAGGTCGCTACGACTTGGAATGGCAGTTAGGATTCCAGGACTTTAAACTGGACGGGCGTTATATCAATAAAAAAATGGGCACATTTTTTGGTATATCATCTGTTCTTAGCGATGATAGAACTCAACAAAATTATAACGATTATTTCCTACGCTTAAGCAGAACTTGGAAGATTAAAGATAATTTCACGGTAGACACCCAAATATTTCACGATTTTTTTAGTGCAGATAACACATGGCAACTTGCTTCTACCCAATTTAGTCGTACCGGCTTTCAGGACACTCGTACAGGCGGTGAAATTCAAGCTAACTACCATATCAGCGATAGACAAACCATAATCAGCGGTTTTTCTTATGCAAAAGAACGGCAGGGTGACCTCATTGATCAGTTAGGACTCGATCCGGCGCACTTGACGCCGACACTGCCTACTACAGAAGAAAGAACACGCAGACGTTGGGGAGTTTATATTGAAGATGTCTGGGATCCGTTAAAAAATGTACGAATGACCTTGGGGGCTCGCTATGACCGATACAGCGACTTTGGTGGCACATTCAATCCCAGAATGGGTTTTAATTGGGAATTTATTAAGAATTATTCTCTGAAATTTTCTTACGGTACCGCTTATCGAGCGCCTGCCTTCGGTGAACTCGGTCTTGTCAATAATCCTGTGTTATTTGGCAATTCAATGCTTAAACCAGAGGAAGTTAAAACCTTTGAAACGGGCATTATCGCTCATCCTGTGGTGGGTTTGACAACTCAGGCTACGTATTATCATTCTGCAATTAATCAAATTATCTCGCCCGTTTCTTTTCAAACGACGGCTTTGCATTACGACAATAATGGCAGCGTGGTTGCCGATGGTGTTGAATTGGAGGCCCGTTATGATTTCAATGGCGATCTGCAAGGGTCTTATATCAGCGCCAATCATGTTTTACAGCATAGCGTTCAGCTTGGTCAACAGTTAGCGGATGTACCGCGGCATCGCACCAACCTGATAGCAAATTGGGCATTTGACAATACCTGGAGTAGCTTTGCCCATGTCCTTATCAAAGGCAATACATTGCGCAATTTAGGCGATACTCGCAATGATGTTCCCGGATACGCCTTATTGGATGTGGGCTTGCTGGGGAAAAATATGTTCGGTAAAAAAGTAGACATTAGTTTTAATGTCTACAACTTATTCGATAAACGTTATTACGATCCGGCTCCCAGTAGCTTGAGTTTTATCGGCGATTATCAGATGCCTGGAAGAGTGTTTTTTGGGCATGTCAGCCTGAAATTTTAATTAAGGAACACGCATATAGAGAGGTGGATTGCCTTTCGGCTAATCCACCTACAGATTAGAATTTTAATAGAAATAGAACATATCGATTCTCCATTCAAAAAGATTATGTGAAAAACTCACTGGTTATGAGCATCGGTTTGCCCCATATCAAAAACGCAATCAGGAGGGGCGATCCTGAGTGTCATCTAACAAGTTATTCCCTATGTTTTGTAATTCGAAACTAAATCCGACAGGGCGACATAGCTATCGGGAACAGGTACATGATCTTCAGGGAATGCAGCCAAAGTCTCTTCAATATTTGATAAAAACAAGTCAACAAGCACAGTATCTTGCAACTTTTCAGAAGCACATAGTCCAATAATACCAATTGCTGTCCCTAATGGTATATGTTTGGGGTTTTTTTCGGAGTCACTATTTATATCGGCATTCGACAAGGGTTGAGCATCGTTCTTGGCAAGAAAATTTATTGAATCAGGACCCATAGCAACATAGCATTTTTTTGTTGCATTCCATGCCAATAAACTTTCATTTTTATAATAGATAAAAAATGTTTCATCTTTATTTGATACGGTAATTTTCCCGGCGTCAAAACCGCTTATTTCTCTCTCTTCTTTGTTGCTAATAATGCCTTCAAATAATGTATAGCTAGTGACTGGAAAGCTACTCAAAAGCTCCATGAATTTATTATAGTTCCTGGATTCAATCATATTTCGTCCCAGGTTCCATGCCAGTCCTACTGTCCATTGATTAAATTTAGCCCAATTTTCATCGGAAAAATTTGAACAATTTAAATCAGCTCCTTGCATCGGATAACATGCCAGACCAGCTGTGCTGTTATTTGACTTGGCGAAACGCCGCGCTTGGTTTTCCGCATCTATCGCATCATTTACCTGTACGATTATTTTTTGATAATGTCCTGATTCGTCTGTATCTGAAGTTAAGATAACAGGATTTATAGGTAATTTATTAATGTTGAAGAGCGTCATGCTCAATTCCGGCATTGCCCTGCCACAAGGATCTCCATTAATTATCTCAATTCCTTTTCGAGCTGAAATTATAAAAGGGATTAGGACATTAATTGCACCCATTTCAACCGGTATTAAATAACCCAACGGTTTTTCGCCGGAATGAGTTAAATAATTATTCATTTCCAAGAAAGCATTTAATGACGCGGTTTGCCCGAAACCTTCAAATACCTTATCAGGCGAGCCTAAGCCTGCTACAAAAGCTATGTTTTTATTTGCCTCAAGGCTATCAGGATTTACATAATGCATAACATCGGCGTCGTGAATCGTTTCGTCCATAAAAAGCAAAGCCAATCCAATTGATCCGCCGCCGCCGGATGCTAAAAAACACGCGCCATACACGATATAGCTAATGTCTTTTTTTGTTAATTGATAATTGCCGGGGCCAAAGTATTTTATTTTGTAGTTACTTGCATCGACTTTTTTTACCTGTTCTCTTTTATTAATAGATGATTTTTCAATTGAAATATCATTAAGCATAAAAAAACTCTTCCTTAAAATTAAATGAATTATATTTATCTCGGTTGAAGCTTATCTTCGTCAAATATAAAAGAAATATTGGGTTGACTTGGATAAAATATTCTTAACAGGCTAAGGGGGATATTGTAAGCTGTAACGTCAAAAATATGCTGCAAAAGCTGACATAAAAATTAACCGCTGCTATTTTCAGTATTTGCAGACAACGCGATTGATCCTTTATCACATCGAAAAATACCCATTAATTAAGAGATCTTAAATTATGCAAATAGACTTTCAATCTCCCGAATTTATAGCGAATCCTTATCCGGTTTATGCCAGATTGAGAGAAGAAGCTCCAGTCTATCAATTAGAGCCTGGGGCTTGGTTAATAACGCGTTACTACGATGTCGAAGACTTATTGAAGAGTCCTCTTTTAAACAAAGACATACCTTCTATGTTTAATCAACGTTATGGCCGAGATATGAGTGATGAACCTGTTTTTCGTATTCATAATAAGTTCTGGGCATCAATGGATTCACCTCTTCGACGTAAGCTGATCGTCAAAGCACTTAATGCCAGTAAAATAACTGAGGTTCGTGCTCTGGTTCAAAAAAGCGCGGAGCAGTTGGTAGATAAATGGATAGATTACGGACAAGCCGATTTAATGAATGTTTTTGCTTGTCCGTTACCTGTGCAAGTTATTTGCAATATGCTTAATATCGAGCTTGAACAGAATCTTGATTTTTTGGCGGAAACTAAACTTCTTCTGAGGCCTGCTGAATCTGATCTGCTTACTGCTGAAGAGCTCGATGTTGCCAATGCTGGAGCATTACGATTGGAAGATTTTTTTAGCAAAATTTGTAAGCAAAGACGCGAAAAACCGGGTAACGATCTGGTTTCACAATTACTGTCAGCCGAGGAAGATGGAGAGCGTTTAAGCGAGGATGATATTATTTCCAATCTTATCATACTGTTTGTGGCTGGGTACGGAACTACCGCCAACGCATTATGCAACACTTTACGTTTGTTGTTTCTTTATCCTGATCAAAGGGAATTGCTAATCACTAAACCAGAGCTTCTATCCAAAGCCGTAGAGGAAGGTTTGCGTTTTAGCTCTTCGGCGCCACTTACCTTTCGTACCGCTATAGAATCGTTCGAATTTAATGGTGTTCAGATTGCGGCTGGAGATGCGGTCTATCTTGCTCTTGATTCGGCAAATCATGATCCAGAAGTGTTTATCGATCCTGATCGTTTCTGGATTGAGAGGCCGACGACTGTTAAAAAGTTACTCTCTTTTGGCTATGGTGGTCATTATTGCTTAGGAGCAAAGTTGGGAACCATAGAGTTAGAAGTCGCGGTGGAAATATTATTCCGCCGATTGCCGAATTTGACTATCGATAATGTAGATCAGTTAAAGTGGGAACAGACTTGGGTAGTTAGAAGCCTGGAATCTTTACCCGCAAGATGGTAGAAAAATATCTTCTACGATAGCTAAGGAGTATTATCGGGCTGGTTTATAGAGTAACCCATATTGAAAAACGTGAATTTGGCACAAGGATGATTTCTTAGACTTCTACCCTTAAACAAGAAGGTGGCATGAATAAAACACCTTATCCCGATGATTGGCCCGATATAGATACCAAGCTCTACAATAGATCGGTCAAGCTGTTTAATGCCGTCAAAAACATGCTGAGCGTCCGGCTTGATCTGCATGCCGATCCTCAGGTTGTTTTGGAAGGCGACATCTTCTTGTTCAATCACTTTTCCCGGTTCGAAACGTTCATACCGCAGTTTCTTATTTACGAGAAAACCGGGGCTTACAGCTGCGCAATTGCCTCAGGAGAATTCTTTAAGGAAGATAATGTACTGTCCCGGTACTTAAAACATGTCGGCGTTTTTCCTCATGATCATGAGCGGCTGTTTCCGTTACTCGCCGGGCAAATTTTACGCGGCCGTAAAGTCATTATTTTTCCTGAAGGCGGCATGGTAAAAGACCGGCGGGTTATCGACAAGCGCGGTCATTACAGTATTTATTCCCGTATCACCGGCAACCGGCGCAAATTGCATACCGGGCCTGCTGTGCTGGCTCAGGGCTTGGAAACCTTTAAAGCGGCTATCCGCCACGCCCATAGTCAAAACGATGCTGCGCTGCTTCGGCAGTGGAAAGATGTCTTGCAAATCGATAGCGTCGATCAGCTGATAGCCGTTGCGAATAAACCGACGCTGATGGTTCCCGCCAATATTACTTTTTATCCGATTCGCTCCTCTGAAAACCTGCTGTTTAAAAGCGTTGAATTATTTTCTGACGGCCTGAGTTTGCGCCAATCCGAAGAATTGCTGATTGAAGGCAATATCATGTTGAAAAATACCGACATGGATATACGCATGGGTGCCCCGATTAATCCTTGTACCGTCTGGGACTGGCGTACCCGATATTTGGTCAATGACATTGCCCCGGAAATTAATACGATAGACGACGTGTTTGTGCTGAATTCCAGGCCTCAAAATTGGCGGCAACGTTTATTAGGAACGTACTTTACAAAAAACGCCCAAACGTCACGCGATCGATACATGCATGGAATTTACGCCAATGTCACTGTCAATTTAAGCCATCTGGCGTCAACGCTGATTATGCATTACATCGGGCAGGGGAAGACGGATATCGAAAAAGACAAGTTTTATCGTATCTTATATATCGCTATCAAGAGCCTGCAAACCAGCACCGCCATTCATCTGCACCGAAGCCTGCTCAATCCCGATGATTATAGCGACCTGTTTAAGGCCACTAACAAGCGTTTCGAATATTTCATCTGCGTGGCAAAAGAAGCCGGTTTGATCAGCGAAAATGAAAACTGTTACCGGTTTTTGCCCAAGCTTTGTATTGAATCCGATTTCGACAGTATCCGCCTGGAAAACCCGATAGCCGTTTACAACAATGAAGCTGCCCCATTGCATATCGTTTGCGATACGCTGATCGAGGCTATAGCCGAATGCGGCAATGCCGATAAAAACAAGCTGGCCGCCTGGCATTTTGAAGATGAATGCCGGAGCTTGGCATGGGAGAAGCAGGCTTATTCAAAACCATTATTTGCCGACATCAACAATGAAGAAGTCGCTGTCGCCGACCCCACGCCTTTTTTCATCCAGCCGCCTGTTCTGAACCGTGACGAAGGGGAACTTGCCAATGGCTTCGGCGTTTTGCTGGTTCACGGGCTGCTCGCCAGTCCCGCTGAATTGAGAGCTTATGGCGAATACTTGGTTAAACAGGGTTACACGGTATTGGGTATCCGGCTAAAAGGCCACGGCACGTCGCCTTATGCATTACGCGATCAGAGTTGGGAGGATTGGTACGGTTGCGTGCAACGAGGGTTCAATATCCTCAAAGTGCATTGTTCGCGTATCTTTGTTGTGGGTTTTTCCACCGGCGGCGCATTGGCATTAAAACTGGCCTCTGAACACTATCCTGAAATGATCGGCGTTATCGCAGCTTCGGTGCCGCTAAAATTCGTCAATCCCGCTTTTATGCTGGTGCCGTTGCTGCATGGTACCAACAAGCTGGTCGATTGGGTTTCGGCCAATGAAGGCGTAAAGCCTTTTATTGATAATGAACCGGAACATCCCAATATTAACTACCGCAATACGCCGGTCAGGGCGCTTTATGAACTGAGGCTGTTGATTGCGCAGTTTGATGACTTTTTGCCGCAGATTAGCCTGCCTGTACTGATTATGTATGGTGACGAGGATCCTATCGTTTCTGCCAAAGGAGCGCCGATCATTATGGATAAACTGGGTTCCGAACATAAGCGGATGCATGCCGTTAAATCCCATCGCCACGGTATTTTAATGGAAAATATCGACGGTGCCTGGGGGGTGATGGACGATTTTTTGAATGAATTAACTGCCGACAATGAAATAAAAATGTAGTTTTAATATTTTTATTTCCTCATGAAGGCATGAAGAACACGAAGTTTCTACCTTGGCTTTTTGCTTCGTATCTTCCTGGCGATGCTTTCGTTATTTAAAACAAATAGATAGGAGGCAATAAAATGAAAAACGTAGTGATTGCAGGATATTGCAGATCGCCTTTTACTCCGGCGCAAAAAGGCCAACTGGCTAAAGTCAGGCCGGATGATCTTGTCGCACAGGTCATCAGGAGTTTAATTAATGATACCGGTGTTGTCCCGTCGGATATTGAGGATTTAATTTTAGGTTGCGCCTTCCCGGAAGGCGAACAAGGCATGAATTTGGCGCGTTTAGTCGTTCATCTTGCCGAGCTGCCTGTTACCGTAGCAGGCACCACCATTAACCGCTTCTGCGGCTCCTCAATGCAGGCCATACATAATGCGGCAGGAGCGATTCAAATGAATGCCGGTAAAGTATTTATCTGCGCCGGTGTTGAATCGATGAGCCGGGTGCCGATGGGCGGCTTTAACTACCTGCCCAATCCTGACCTTTATAAATCTTATCCTCAAGCCTATATCGGCATGGGCGAGACCGCGGAAAACCTGGCCTTGCAATATCATATCGACCGTCTGGCCCAAGACGCTTTTGCATTAGCCAGCCAGCAAAAAGCGGGAGCGGCCCGGCAAAACGGATTGTTCGCCGCTGAAATTATTCCCATTAAGCGAGCTGACGGCGAAACCGTTCAATATGACGGCTGTATCAGGGCGGATTCAACGCTTCAGGGATTATCCGAATTGCAACCGGCCTTTGTTAAAAACGGCAGCGTGACGGCCGGAACTTCTTCGCCGTTAACCGATGGCGCTGCCGCGGTGCTGGTATGCAGCGAGGCATACGCAGATGAACACGGTTTGGAAAAACTGGCCCGTATCAAGGCCATTGCAGTGTCCGGTTGTGAACCTGAAATCATGGGCATCGGGCCGGTCAGCGCCAGCCAAAAAGCCTTGAAGCGGGCCGGTTTGACTTTGCAGGACATCGATATAGTCGAGCTGAACGAAGCCTTTGCCGCGCAATCCTTGGCAGTACTTCATGACTTACCCCTCTCTTCGGAAAAGCTGAATCTGGACGGTGGCGCGATTGCTCTAGGCCATCCGCTGGGCGCATCAGGCGCCAGAATTACCGGCAAAGCCGCCAGCCTGCTGAAACGGGAAAATAAGCAGTTCGCTCTCGCCACCCAATGCATTGGCGGCGGCCAAGGCATAGCGACTATTTTGGAGGCTATCTAATGGACATTAAAAAAGTTGCGGTGATTGGCGCCGGGGTCATGGGCGCCGGTATTGCCGCCCATATTGCCAATGCCGGAATTCCTGTTTTCTTGCTGGATGTTGTTCCTAAAGATAGCGATAACCGGAATAGTATTGCCGAATCGGCGATTGCCAAGTTACTCAAAGCCGAACCCGCAGCATTTATGCATAAGAACTATGCCCGTTTAGTTACGCCAGGCAACATTGAAGACCATCTGGACTGGTTGAAAGAGGTTGACTGGGTCATTGAAGCCGTGATTGAAAATCCGGTCATCAAGCAGGAACTTTACCGGAAACTGGATAGCATCTGTCGCCCCGACACCCTGATTTCATCGAATACCTCGACATTGCCCTTGAAGCTGCTGACCCGGGATATGCCGGACAGTTTTAAACAGCGCTTTATGATCACCCATTTTTTTAATCCGCCCCGCTATATGCGGCTGCTGGAACTGGTTTCATGCGTCGAGACCCGGCCGGAACTGGTTGATGCGGCAAGCCGGTTTGCCGACATTTATCTGGGTAAAGACAGCGTTACCTGTAAAGATACGCCGGGATTTATTGGCAACCGCATCGGTATTTACTGGCTTCAATTGGGCTTGCTGGAAGCGATTAAACTGGGATTAACTGTCGAACAGGCTGACGCGGCGATGTCTACACCGTTCGGTATACCCAAAACCGGCATCTTCGGTCTGCTGGATTTGGTCGGACTCGACCTGATTCCTCATGTTCTGGGCAGCATGAAACTGGCCTTAGCCAAAGAAGATGCGTTTCATCAGGTCAACATTATTCCGCCATTGGTTCAAGCGATGATAGCCGACGGTTATACCGGTAGAAAAGGCAAAGGGGGTTTTTATCGCTTGAATGAGGTGAATGGAAAACGCGTTAAAGAATCCATTAACCTGCAAACCGGCAGTTATCAGCATAGCGAAAAATTCGACTTGCCGGAATTGCCCAAGACGCAGGATGAGCTCGGCGGCATGGATGCAGGAGGTAGAGCAACGCAGGGAGCTGATACTGCTAGGGCATTTTTGTCCGGTGATGATATGAGTTGCCGGTTTGCTTGGCAGGTGCTGTCCAATACGCTGGTTTATAGCGCCGGGCTGATTCCCGAGATTGCCGATGACATTGTTTCTGTCGATACCGCGATGCGCCTGGGTTATAACTGGAAATACGGCCCGTTCGAACTGCTGGATCGTATCGGGGTGGATTGGTTCGTTGACCGATTGCTCGCAGAAAACCGTGAAGTGCCGCCGTTGCTGGTTAATCGCCAGAGCCTGTATCGAGTGGATTCAGGCAGGCGTTTGTTTGTCGATTTAACCGGTAATTATCAGCCCGTCCGCCGAACCGGCGGCTTATTGCTGTTATCCGATATTAAATTGTCGGCTCCGGCCGTGCTGGAAAACCCGTCGGCCAGTCTCTGGAATATTGGCGACGGCGTTGCCTGCCTGGAGTTTCACAGCAAAATGAATACGCTGGATATGGATAGCCTAGAGATGGTTCGGCAAAGCGTCGAAAAGGTCAAATCCGATTTTTCTGCGTTGGTCATTCATAACGATGCCGACAACTTTTCGGCCGGGGCTAATTTAACCTTACTGGTGCAGGCTATCCATAGCCAAGATTGGCCTGCGGTTGAACAATTGATCAAGCGGGGGCAACAGACCTATCTGTCCCTGAAGTATGCACCGTTCCCGGTAGTTGGCGCGCCTTCCGGTCTGGCTTTGGGCGGCGGCTGCGAAATATTGTTACATTGCGACGCGATTCAGGCCCATGCAGAACTGTATATCGGTCTGGTCGAGGTGGGCGTTGGATTGGTTCCGGGTTGGGGCGGCTGCAAGGAATATTTGCACCGCTGGCTGGGATTTTCGAGACGACCCGGCGGCTCGATGCCTGCTATCGCCCAGGCTTTTGAAACGATCGGCATGGCAAAGGTGTCCAAATCGGCGGCGGAAGCCAAGGAGATGCTGTTTTTATCCAGCACTGACAGCATTACCATGAATAAAGACCGCTTATTGGCTGATGCCAAAGCCAAAGCATTGCTGCTGGCGCGAGCTTATACGCCGCCTGAACCCGCCAGTTTTCAGCTGTCCGGCGCTAGTGCCAGGGCAGCAATGGATGTCGCGATCCACAACTTAAAGCTGGCCGGCAAGATAACAGATTATGACGTGGAAATTTCGCAGCAACTGGCAGACGTGCTCAGCGGTGGCCTGTGCGACATCACCGAGCAGCTGACCGAAGATGATTTATTAAATCTGGAGTTGAATGCGTTTTTGCATTTGGTTCAGCAGCCGGGCACTTTGGCAAGGCTGGAGCATCTTTTAAAAACAGGTAAGCCATTGCGTAATTGATTTAAGGAGCTTCCCATGATCTGGTTGATCGCATTACTCATTATCCTAGGCGTGCTGGCTTATATCAGGGCGTCCATTCATTTCACCACACTGGTTGTGGCCGGATGGTTAGGGCTTTATTCCCTGACACTTGGGGATGGCATTCTCGTATTCCTGCTTTGGGTTATTTTCGACGTTGTTTTTATCCCGTTTAATTTTCCGGCTATCCGCAAACTATTATTCAGCAGCATGGTTTTCAGGATCATGAAACCGATGCTGCCTCCAATGTCGCAAACCGAACGCGAAGCGTTGGAAGCAGGCAATACCTGGTGGGATGCCGAGCTGTTTTCCGGTAATCCCGATTGGAGTGTCTTGTTGGATTTACCGCCGGCTAAACTGAGCGCCGAAGAACAGG
Organism: Methylobacter sp.; assembly: GCF_036845245.1. Lineage (NCBI taxonomy): Bacteria > Pseudomonadati > Pseudomonadota > Gammaproteobacteria > Methylococcales > Methylococcaceae > Methylobacter > Methylobacter sp. The sequence continues at coordinate 60,043 of NZ_DAIUEH010000010.1, read as the reverse complement.
CATTTATCGACGGTCCGGTAGAGACGTTATGCAGCATGCTGGATGATTGGGACATTACCCGTAACCGCTTTGATTTGCCGGTTGAAGTTTGGGACTTTATCAAGCGGCAAAAATTCTGCGGCATGATTATTCCGAAACACTACGGCGGCCTAGAGTTTGGCGAGTACGCGCATTCCGAAGTGGTGATGAAAATTTCCAGCCGCAGTACCACCGCGGCGGTCACCGTCATGGTGCCCAATTCATTAGGCCCGGCCAAATTACTGCTGGCTTACGGCACCGAGCAGCAGAAAAATCATTACCTGCCGCGTCTGGCAAAAGGCGAAGAAATCCCCGCGTTTGCGCTGACCGGCCCCCATGCAGGCAGCGATGCCGGGGCAATGCCCGATACCGGAGTGGTCTGTTACGGCAAATTCGACGGCAGGGATCAGGTGCTGGGCATACGCCTGAACTGGGAAAAACGCTATATCACTTTAGGCCCGGTCGCCACGGTGTTGGGCTTGGCATTCAAGCTTTACGACCCGGAACACCTGATCGGCGACAAGGAAAACATCGGCATTACCGTCGCGCTGATTCCTACCGATACCGCCGGTGTTTCTATCGGTACACGTCACTTCCCGCTGGATTCGGCGTTCCAGAACGGCCCGAACTGGGGCAAAGACGTGTTTATCCCGATGGACTGGATCATCGGCGGCGTCGGGCAGGTCGGCAATGGCTGGAAGATGCTGATGCAATGCCTTGCTACCGGCAGGGCGGTGTCCTTGCCTGCGCTCAGCACCGGCGCGTCGAAAATGGCCAGCCGCAATACCGGCGCTTATGCCCGTATCCGCAAACAATTCAATCTGCCGATCGGCGAGTTTGAAGGCATCGAAGAGCCGCTGTCACGCATAGCCGGTCAAACCTATATTATCGATGCCGCGCGCAAGGTGACTGCCGCCGCGCTGGACGACGGGCAAAAGCCGTCGGTTATTTCCGCTATCATCAAATACGAACTCACCGAAAGAATGCGTCGGGTCATTAACGACGCGATGGACATACAAGGCGGTTCCGGGATTTGTCTGGGGCCTAAAAATTATCTCGGGCGAATGTACCAGGTGATTCCTGTCAGCATTACCGTCGAAGGCGCCAATATCCTGACCCGTACCATGATGATTTTCGGCCAGGGTGCGGTGCGGTGCCATCCTTACATTCAAAAGGAAATGGCCGCTTTAAGCCAGGACAATCCCGGATTGGCTTTGCAGCAGTTTGATGAAGTGCTGTTTGAGCATATCGGTTCCATGCTGCACAATCTGGCTGCCGGTTTCTGGCTGGGATTAAGCAATGCCCGCTTTATTAATGTGCCCGGCGATCAAAATACCCAAGGTTATTTCCGGCAGATTGCCAGACTCAGTGTTGGTTTTGCGCTGGTTACGGATTTTGCGTTGCTGACGTTGGGAGGTTCGCTTAAACGCAAGGAAAGAATCTCCGGGCGTTTTGCCGATGTACTGAGTAACCTTTATTTATGCTCCTGCGTACTTAAAAATTATCAGGATCAGGGCAGTCCCGGAGACGATTTGCCGCTATTGCATTGGGCCTGTCAACAAACCCTGCACCGCGCCCAACAATCCCTGCTGGCTATTTTTCATAGCTTGCCCTCGCGTATTCCGGCTTATCTGTTAAGAGCCGCACTTTTCCCCGGCGGCAAGCCCTACACGCCGCCTGCGGATCATTTGATCCACCAGGCTGCGGCGCTGCTGCTAAAAAATTCTCCGGTTCGCGACCGCTTAACCCATGGTATTTATATTAACGAAAAGCCCGATGATGCGACCGGCAGAATTGAAGTCGCCTTCCAGGCAGTGCTTGCCGCAGCGCCCGTGGAAGCCAAAATCCATGCCGCGCAAAAGCAAAAACAGCTGACGAAAGGCGCGATCCTTGATGTGCTGGATGAGGCGGTAAGCAGAAATATTGTTAGTAAAAAAGAAGTCGAGTTGATAGTGTCAGCCGAAAAAGCCCGATTTGCAGCCATTAGCGTGGATGATTTTAGCCCTGAGCAATTAAGTAACGGTGGTGTAAAATAGCCATTAATGTATCAGCGACACTCAAGGCGGCTTTGGTCGCCTTTTATATTTTGTTTTCGGGAAGTAGCACACATGGGCTTAAACGCATTATTTTCAAAGTCACGATTTACTATCGTGTTACTGTTTTTATCGATTAATTTAGCTACCTTTGCATTGCTCAGGATGGCCTTGTTGATTAAGCAACTGGCCGACATCGACTCTCCTGTTTATCAGATAGCGCTGGCTTTTCTGATAGGGCTGGTTCACGATCTGGCTTTTTTCAGTTATTTGGTAATCCCTTTCGTTTTGTATCTGCTGGTTCTGCCGAATCGTGTTTATCAAAGTAAAATTCATAAAATCATTGCTATTAGCGTATTTATTGTTTGTTTATATAGCCTGTTTTTTATCGAGCTATCGGAATGGACATTTTGGGATGAGTTCGGGGTCAGGTTTAATTTTATTGCCGTTGATTACCTGATTTATACACACGAGGTCGTTAACAATATCATTGAATCCTATCCTTTGGGCTGGTTGCTGTCGGCTATTTTAGTCGTTACCGTGATTTGTTTTTGGTCGGTAAGAAAAGCGTTATCTGATACGTTTAATGCCAGCGAATCGTTTTTGTCGCGACTGAAAATTACCGGCGTTTTACTGTTGCTGCCGGCGATAAGTTACGCTGCGGTAGGATCGACATGGTATCAATTTTCAGCCAATACTTATCTTAATGAGTTGGCAGCCAACGGGCCTTATCAGTTTTTTTCTGCATTTCGAAACAACGAACTGGATTACCGGCGTTTTTACAAGATAGGCGATGATCAGCAGCTATCCTCTGTTATCAAAAAACAGCTGAGCGTCGAAAATAGCTCCGATAATTTATATGACATCAAACGACTGGTTAAACCGGCAGGCGAAGAGAAACGGCTGAATATCGTTTTAATTACCGTCGAGAGCTTAAGCGCCGAGTTTTTAGCGACCTTCGGCAATAAAGAGAATATCACACCGTTCATGGATGAATGGTTTAAACAAGGTTTATTGTTTACCAATTTCTACGCGACCGGCACCCGGACTATCAGGGGGCTTGAGTCCTTAACTTTATCCATTCCGCCTATTCCCGGTCAGGCTATCGTCAAGCGGCCTGACAACGGCAATTTGTTCAGCTTTGGCCGGGTTTTACAGCAAAAAGGTTACGACACCGCGTTCTTATACGGTGGCCGGGGTTATTTTGACAATATGAACGCGTTTTATTCTGGTAACGGTTACCGCATTGTTGATCAGACTGATTTCACTGAAGAAGAAATGACCTTTACTAATGCCTGGGGTGTTTCCGATGACATCATTTTTAAGCGTACCCTGAAAGAAGCCGACAAAGATTTTCAAGACAACAAGCCGTTTTTCTTTCAGATCATGACCACCAGTAATCATCGTCCCTTCACTTATCCTGGAGGAAAAATCGATCTTCCTTCAGGCAGCGGTCGGCAAGGCGCGGTTAAATATACCGATTTTGCGATACACCAATTTATCGAGCAGGCCAAAACCAAGCCCTGGTTTGATAACACTATATTCGTGATGGTTGCAGACCACTGTGCCGGTAGCGCGCGCAAAATCGAGCTACCTGTGGACGAATATCATATTCCGTTGTTTATTTACGCGCCCAAACATGTGCCGGCAGCAAGAAACGACGTTTTATCTAGCCAGATCGACGTCGCTCCAACGGTGCTTGGGTTTTTAAATAGCAGCTACGAAAGCCAGTTTTACGGGCGCGATATTATGCAGACGCATAAAGATGAAGGTAGGGCGCTGATCAGTAATTACCAGAAGCTGGGCTTGTTTAAAGACAATAAATTGGTGTATTTGTCGCCTCAACAAAAAGTCGATGTGGTCGATGATCCTTTAGGCGCGCATAAGCCGCTGGATGTGGATGCGGCCGTCCCGCTGGTAACGGAAAATATGGCTTATTACCAGTCGGCGGACTATGTTTGGTCGCATCGTTTGAGTCAGTATCAGCGCTAATATAAACGCATATGCCACATAACAGATAGTTGATTTAGGGAGATACCTAGAGTTGTACCAATAGAGGTCATCTGTCACAATAACCTTATTATAGTGACTAACATAAGGACGGCCCCATGGCTGAGATAACTGAAGTACCTAGCCCTTTTTGCGGTATCGGCACGGATGACCTGAACATTCAGGTTGACGGTGTATCGCTGAAGGTGGTTAAAAACGGCTGTGCGGTTAATACACCCGCTTTTGAACAGGCTGTTACCGATACCAGTCCAAGAGTAGATGGTAAGAATGTCAGTCTGGATGTGGCCGTAGCGAAGGCAGCGGCGCTATTAAGAAATACCAACCAGCCGGTTATCGGCGGTTGCGCAACGGATGTCAACGGGATGCGGGCGTTGCTGGCATTGGCGGACCGTAGCGGTGCTGTGGTCGATAACATGAATTTTACCGGCGCACGCAATAACTTTCTGGCCTTGCAGGATTCCGGCTGGATGAATACGACGCTGGCGGAAGTAAAAAACCGTTGCGATTTGTTGCTGGTGGTCGGCGTCGACCTGGAAAGTTTTTCACCGCGCTTTTTCGAGCGTTATCTTTGGAATGAAGAATCGATGTTCCTGGATGATACCGGCAAGCGTGAGATTATCTATTTAGGTAAAGCGCCTTCCGGTGATGCTTCTACTTCACCTAGCGGCCAAAAAGCGCAGGCTTTTGAATGCGCAAACGAAGATTTGCCCGATGTTGTTGCCGTGTTAAGGGCGCTGGTTAAAGGCAACCCGATTCGGGTCGATTCAGTCGGCGGCATTGCTGTAGCTGATTTACAAGCTATTGCCGACAAATTAAAAGCGGCAAGCTATAGCGTAGTAACTTGGGCGGCCGGGGCATTGGCTTATAGCCAAGCCGAATTGACGGTACAGACCATTTCTGAAATGGTTAAAGAAATTAACGACCAAAATACCCGCAGTTCCGGATTGCCGTTAGGCGGTAAAGAAGGCGATCAGACCGCTAACCAGGTTTGCGGATGGACTACCGGTTACCCGGCACGCACGCGCTTTTCCAGCGGTTTTCCTGAATACGATCCTTATTTGAATGACGCCAATTTCCTGCTAAGCAACGGCGAGGCTGATGCGTTGGTTTGGGTTCAGGCATTTAATGCTAAAGCCGTACCGCCGGTAACCGCTTTGCCGACTATTGTCGTAGGCCGTTCCGGGATGACATTTGCAAAAGAACCGGATGTGTTCATTCCTGTCGGTACGCCGGGTATTGACCATGTCGGTCATGCTTATCGTATGGATAACGTAGTCGCAATTAGGCTGAAAAAATTACGCGAATCCGGCCTGCCCAGTACGTCTGACGTACTCAATGCCATTGAACAAGCTTTGTAGGTAAATAATATGTTGATTAGATTAACAGGCGGGGCTGTTTATGATCCTGCCAGCGGGATTGATGGCGCGAAACAGGATATTTACATTCAGGACGGACGCATCGTCAATAAGCCTGTCGGCGATTTTAAAGTCGATAAAGAATACGATTTAAAAGGCAAGGTGGTAATGTCCGGCGCGATCGATATGCATACGCATATTGGCGGCGGTAAAGGCAATATCGCCAGAACTTTGCTGCCGGAAGATCATCGTGCCGATCCAGTTACGCGCACTGATATTACCCGTTCCGGCTGCGGTCATGCGATGCCCAGCACTTTTGTGACCGGTTATCGTTACGCGGAAATGGGCTATACCGCCGGTTTTGAACCTGCCGTGTTGCCGATTAACGCACGTCAGGCGCATATGGAAATGGCCGATATTCCTATCCTGGATAAAGGCGGTTATGTGTTGATGGGCAGTGACGATTATTTGCTGCGTATGCTGACCGCAAAAAAAGACCAAAAAGCTATTAACGATTATGTTGCTTTCACCATGCAGGCCGCTAAAGCCATTGGCGTTAAAGTCGTTAATCCCGGTGGCATTAATGCGTTTAAGTTTAATCAGCGCAAACTGGATCTGGACGAGCAAAATGTTCATTATGGTGTGACTCCGCGTGAAATTTTGCGCGTATTGGCGACAGCCGTTAAGGAGCTGGGTATCACGCATCCTTTGCATGTGCATGGTTGTAATTTGGGCGTGCCGGGCAATATGAATACCACGCTGGACACCATTCAGGGCATAGGCGGCTTGCCAATGCATTTGACCCATATTCAGTTCCATAGTTACGGCAAGGAAGGGGATTTCAAGTTCTCATCGGGTGCGGCGCAGATTGCCGAAGCCGTCAATAAAAACAAAAACATCACTATCGATGTTGGGCAGATTCTGTTCGGGCAAACCGTAACCGCGTCCGGCGACAACATGCGTCAACATGCCAATCATAAGCATGCCAGCCCGAATAAATGGGTGACGATGGATATTGAATGTGATGCCGGTTGTGGCGTTGTGCCGTTCAAATACAAAGACCAGAACTTTGTTAATGCGTTGCAATGGGCGATTGGTTTGGAAACTTTCCTGCTGGTTGATGATCCTTGGAGGATTTTCCTGACCACGGATCATCCGAACGGTGCGCCATTTACCAGTTATCCGCATTTAATCCGCTTGCTGATGGATAGAAGTTTCCGTAACGATATGCTGGCGACGATTCATCCTGAAGCGCAAAAAATGACGACATTGGCGTCAATTGAGCGTGAATACAGTTTTCAGGAAATCGCGATCATGACCCGCGCCGGTGCAGCCAGATTAATCGGGTTAAAAGATCGCGGCGGCTTGAGTGCGGGCAATTGGGCGGATATTACCGTTTATACCGATAATGTCGACCGGCAGCTGATGTTTGAAAAGCCGGATTATGTGTTTAAAGACGGTGAGTTGGTGGTAGTTGACGGCAAGGTCGTTCATACCAAATGGGGTACGACTCATGTCGTTAAACCTGATTTTGATGCGTCGGTAGAAAAGGATTTGCAGAAATATTTTGATCGGTTCCTGACCATGAAACTTAGCAACTTTAAAATCAGTGATGATGAGATTACTGAAGATGGCCGCGGCAGCTTGACGGTGCATCCGCTTAAGGGGGATGTGGCATGATGGGTAAGGGTATTGAATAATGACAACATTGGCCTTTGATACCTATGCGTTTATTCGTAAGCTGAAAGAGTCGGGTATAACCGAGGAGCAAGCGCGGGCGCAAGTAGAAGCACTGAGTTTGGCTTTTGAGCAATTTCAATCTGAATTGCACTTATCCGAGTCTGCCACCAAGCAGGATATTAGAGAGGGTGAATTAAAGCTGGAGTTAAAAATTGCTGAAACTAAAGCCGAATTGGTTCGCTGGATTGTTGGAGCTGGATTTTTACAAACGGCCTTGATCGCCGCATTATTAATTAAACTGAGCGCTGGAATATGATTATTAACGGTGTAGCTATAGACGCAACCTTTGCAGAAGCTTTCCCGATGAAAGCAACGCGCGCAATCATCACTGCACAAAATGAAAAATGGGCGATGATTTCGGCCCAAGCCATGACCGGCTTTGCCACGTCGGTAATTGCCTGCGGCTGTGAAGCTGGGATTGAACGGGTTCTTGATCCATCCGAAACCCCGGACGGTCGTCCCGGTGTATCTATCATGATTTTTGCGATGGGCGGCAAAGGCTTGGCCAAGCAGCTTGAAACCAGGGCGGGACAGTGCGTATTGACATCGCCGACCTCAGCCCTGTTTGCCGGCATTGATGGCGGTACGCGCATCGCGTTAGGTAAAAACCTGCGTTATTTCGGCGACGGGTTTCAGGTCGCTAAACTGATTGACGGTAAGCGTTATTGGCGTATTCCTGTGATGGATGGCGAGTTTTTAACCGAGGCGACGACCGGGCAAGTCGATGCAGTCGGCGGCGGCAACTTTTTGGTATTGGCTGAATCGCAACCGCAAGCTCTGGCAGCCTGTGAAGCGGCGATTGAAGAAATGCGTAAGTTTCCTAATGTGATTATGCCTTTCCCTGGCGGAGTGGTACGTTCCGGCTCCAAGGTCGGTTCAAAATATGCGAATTTAGGCGCATCGACCAATGACGCCTTCTGCCCGACTTTAAAAGGCATGACCAAAACCGATCTTTCACCGGAAATCGAATCAGTCATGGAAATCGTCATAGACGGTTTAACCAAGGAAGACATTGATAAAGCCATGCGTGTCGGTATTCAGGCGGTGTGCGACTTAGGCTCTGCGAATGGCATCAAACGCATTAGTGCGGGTAATTACGGTGGCAAGTTGGGGCCGTTTCACTTTCACTTACAGGAGATTATGGCATGAGTGCTTTAACCTTTACGTTGCGACAAAGACCGGATCAACGCGTGGATATGTCGCCACTGGTTTGCCAGAAACTGGCAAGTTTGGAACTCACTGAAATCGCAGCGATTACCTTGCAGAATGGCAAGCGCAAAATCCGGGTAGATGAAATATTCAGCATTTCAGGTGCCGATGCGCAAAACATCGTGATAAAAAACAGCTTTGGCAAACTCGATTTTATCGGTAAGGAACTGGACGGCGGTCGTATAACAATCGAAGGTGATGCAGGGGCTTATCTTGCGTTGGGCATGAAATCAGGAGAGATCGAAGTATCGGGTGATGCCGGTCTTTATGCGGCCTGCGAAATGAAAAAAGGTTTGTTGATTATTAACGGGAATGCCGGAGATTTTTTGGGTGCGGCTTTGCCCGGCAATAAAATGGGTATGAAAGGCGGCACCATTCTGGTGAAAGGCAATGTCGGCGAGCGTGCCGGTGATCATATGCGTCGCGGCAATATCCTGATTGAAGGCAATGCCGGTGATTATTGCGGTTCCAGAATGACTGCGGGTACTATAGCCGTCATGGGACAGACCGGCAGGTACTTGGGTTTTGCAATGCGCCGGGGTACGTTATTATTGTGGAGTCAACCGCAGGCATCGGCAAGATTTAATGATTGCGGTGCACATACATTGGCGTTTTTGCCGATATTGTTTGCATCGTTCAGAAAGCTTAATTCCAAATTTGCCGATAACTCGGCGGCCTTTAACCGAGTACAACGTTATGCCGGCGATATGTCGGAAATGGGTCGAGGTGAAGTTTTGGTTAAAATAAGCTGATCAATAGTATTCGCTTAAGGATAAACGAAAGCCTCGGTATAAAAACTGAGGCTTTTTTATTGGTTCGCCAATATATCCTTTAACCGGTTTATTCATATAGTTATGTCGATAAAGTTAACAACAACGAACCATAGCCGGGATATTGCCGGGTTAAAGTACGTATATCCGGTGCTTTCCAGGCGAGCAGGCGGCTTATCTATCGGTATCAATTTTAATACTAATAATGCCTGTAACTGGCGTTGCATTTATTGCCAAGTGCCTGATTTAAAAATCGGTGCCGCGCCGGACTTGGATTTTCAGCTTTTGGAAGATGAACTGAGGTTTTTTCTTGACGATGTGTTGAATGGTGATTTCTATCAACGTTTTCAGGTTGATGAGGATAAACAAGTCATTAAAGATATTGCTATTTCCGGTAATGGCGAGCCGACCAGCTTAAAAGACTTTGATAGGGCTGTCGCTTTGATTGGCAGAGTGGCTACAGAAGCAGGAGTTTTACCGCAGAGTAATTTTGTGTTGATTACCAACGGCAGCTTGATACATCGACCTAGCGTCCAGAATGGCCTGAAGAAATTAAAGGAGTATGGCGGAGAAGTATGGTTTAAGTTGGATAGCGCTACCGAAGAGGGTCGGGCGTTAATAAATAATGCCGGGCAAAGTTGTCAGGCAAGCGTGGATAATCTGTTGCTTTGTGCAAAGCTGTGTCCTACAAAGCTGCAAACATGTTTATTGGATTACGATAAACAGGGATTATCCCCGAAGGAAAAAGACGCATTTGTTGATTTGCTGAGAAATATTAAAACAAAGGGCTGTGTGTTGAACGGGGTAATGTTGTATACGATTGCGAGACCGTCTCTTCAGCCGGAATCTAGTCGGTTGGAGAGACTGCCGGTAGAGGTCCTGAATACCTTTGCTGATGAAATCAGGCTTTTGGGTTTTGATGTTTTGGTGAGTTACTGAGTGGTATGTTAACCCTTGATATCCAATAGCGACCCAATCGTTTTTTTATCGGCTTCAAGTAGTTTAGCTGCGGCAGATGTTTCAAGTTCAGCTTCTTTCAGGCTAAGCACTGGCTTGATGATATCACTGGAGTTGAATTCTGGACTGCCGACTTCATCGTTTTGCATAGGCAGCTTAGCTATCACTTGAGCGGCATCCGCTGATTTATGTTGAGCGGTATTGAATAGATTAACTGCGCTGGTGGTTGGTGAAATGCTCATATCGTACCCCTTATACATTAGAGTTGGCTTCAAAGTAATACTACATCCAGTATGGGTAATATGCAAAGATTGGATTTTAATTTAAAGCATAAAGTGTGAATAGCAGGGTGCTTTTAAACGCTCAGCGATTAGGTACTGGTGTGTTTTAAAATTAATAACTTGTTGTATCCGTATAATTACGGATATAATCGCAAGCTCATTCAAAGTGCGAATGTGGCGGAACTGGTAGACGCGCTGGATTTAGGTTCCAGTAGGTTATCCTGTGAGAGTTCGAGTCTCTCCATTCGCACCACCCAATTCATATTAAGAGTTAGCGATTTGTCTCGTTAACTCTTCAGTTCTTTTAAGCCGTTTACCGGTGTTCTATAAAAATTCTTATTTAAATTTTAATTGAGGTAAAGAAATGCAAGTTTCTGTCGAAAAGACATCAGAATTAAGCAGAAAGATGACTGTTAGCGTGCCTGAAGAGGTTGTTCAGGAAAAAATGGCCGCTCGCCTAAAGTCGTTAGCGCGCGAAGTTAAAGTTGATGGCTTTCGTCCGGGTAAAGTACCCCAGCATGTCATTAAGAAAATGTATGGAGATCGGGTTCGCGGTGAAATAGCGGGGGATCTGGTTGAAACCACTTACTTTGAAGCATTGAAAGAGCAGGATTTAAGGCCTGCCGGTTATCCTCATATTCATTCATCAGATGAGGCCGAAGGTTTCAAATATACTGCTGAGTTTGAAGTTTATCCTGAAATATCATTGGAAGGCGTTGAGCAAATTGAAGTGTTGCGTCCTGTTGCCAACGTTAAAGATGGTGATGTTGATGACATGATTGAAAAGCTCAGAGCGCAAAAGAAAAGTTGGAGCATTGTTGAGCGAGCATCTCAGGAAAATGATCGCGTAACAATTAATTTTTCAGGTGCTTCCGATGGCGAGAACTTTACTGACGGAAAAGTAGAAAATTATCAGGTTGAAATTGGCGCGAAACAAATGATTCCAGGTTTTGAAGAAAATCTGATTGGTCTCATTGCGGGTGCTAATAAAACCTTTGAAGTGTCTTTTCCAGAAGAATATGGGAGTGAAAAATTAGCCGGTAAAGTGGCTGAGTTTGAAGTTGAAGTTGTCAGTGTTGAGGAAGCAGTGCTGCCGGAAATCGATGACGCTTTTATCAAGGCATATGGTATTGAGGGTTCGGTGGATGCGTTCCGTGAAGATATCAGAAGTAATTTGGAAAGTGAGCTCGAACAGGCATTGCGAGGCAAACTCAAAAATGCAGTAATGAATGCGTTATATGAAAAAATTCAGATTGCCGTTCCAAATACATTGGTCGATCAGGAAATCGAAAGTATGATGAAACCATACATCGAGACTGCCAAAAGACAGAAAATGAAGCTGGAAGATTTGAAATTGCCCAGAGATGCATTTGAAGAACAGGCAAAACGTCGTGTGGCGTTGGGCTTGATCTTAGGTGAAATTATTCATAAAAACGATATTAAAGTGGACGATAATAAAGTACGCTCTACTATTGAAGACATGGCAAAAAGCTATGAACGTCCTGGAGATGTTGTTGAGTGGTATTATTCCGACGACAGCCGATTGAATGATGTACGGCAGATGGTTTTGGAAAATCAAACTATCGATTGGCTGGTTGCGCGAGCAAAAGTGTCCGATGAAGCTATAAATTTTACTGACGCAATGAGCAAATAAGGGTAAGGAGTTTAAATGTATAACCAGTATGTAAGAAATCAAATGATAGCTCCAGAAGCAGCAGGTGGTTTGGTACCTATCGTTATTGAGCAGACAGCTCGAGGTGAGCGTTCTTTTGATATTTATTCAAGATTATTAAAGGAGCGGGTGATTTTTCTGGTAGGGCAGGTTGAAGATTACTCGGCTAATCTGATTGTTGCCCAATTGCTTTTTTTGGAATCGGAAAATCCTGATAAAGATATTCATTTGTATATCAATTCGCCTGGCGGGTCGGTGACGGCAGGTATGTCAATTTATGACACCATGCAGTTTATTAAGCCTGATGTCAGCACTATGTGTATTGGTCAGGCGGCCAGTATGGGGGCCTTGCTTCTGACTGGCGGAACAAAAGGTAAGCGTTATTGTTTGCCTCACTCAAGAATGATGATTCATCAGCCATTGGGCGGTTATCAGGGGCAGGCTTCTGATATTGATATTCATGCCAGAGAAATACTGTTAATCAGAGAAAAACTGAATAAAATTCTCTCTGATCATACCGGTCAGCCGATAGAAAAGGTTCAGCAGGACACTGACAGAGATAACTTCTTAAGTGCAAATGATGCTGTTAGCTATGGTCTTATTGATCAGGTGCTGTTGAGTCGAGCAACTGTTGCTGATAAATAACGGTTGGTATTTTTTGGTATTTCAATATATTCTTTGCTCAATCGAAAGTAAAAACATCATCTCCGGATGTTTGCGGGAGTCCAATTTATGAGTAATGACAAAAACAGCAAAGATGACGATAAACTGCTTTATTGTTCTTTTTGCGGTAAAAGTCAGCATGAGGTTAGAAAGCTTATTGCGGGGCCATCAGTTTATGTTTGTGATGAATGCGTAGATCTTTGTAACGATATTATAAAAGATGAATTACAGGATGATTCCTCTTCTTTTGGTGGTGGTGAGCTGCCCAAGCCGAAAGAGATAAAAGAAGAGCTTGATAGCTATGTTATTGGGCAGGAAAATGCGAAAAAAATCTTGGCGGTGGCTGTTTATAATCACTATAAACGCCTGCGTAGTAAGTCTAAAAAAGATACCGTTGAATTAGCCAAAAGCAATATTTTGTTGATTGGGCCAACGGGGTCAGGAAAAACCTTACTGGCTGAGACATTGGCTCGTTTACTTGATGTACCTTTTACCATCGCTGATGCAACTACGCTGACAGAAGCCGGATATGTAGGTGAGGATGTAGAAAATATCATTCAGAAAATTCTACAAAAATGTGATTATGATGTAGAGAAGGCTGAAACAGGTATCGTTTATATCGATGAGATCGATAAGATTTCCAGAAAATCCGATAACCCGTCAATTACCCGTGATGTTTCAGGTGAAGGTGTTCAGCAGGCTTTATTAAAATTGATTGAAGGAACTATTGCTTCGGTTCCTCCTCAAGGTGGACGCAAGCATCCACAGCAGGAGTTTTTGCAAGTTAATACGGCAAATATCCTGTTCATAGTCGGAGGTGCTTTTGCCGGTTTGGATCGAGTCATTAAAGATCGCTCGGAGAAAGGTGGAATCGGTTTCTCAGCTGAAATAAAGACCAAAGACGAGTCTAAAAATATCGGACAACTCTTTGCCGAAGTCGAGGCTGAAGATCTGATTAAATACGGATTGATTCCTGAGTTTGTTGGCCGCCTTCCGGTTGTCGCAACATTAGAAGAATTGGATGAGAAAGCATTGGTGCAGATATTGACCGAACCTAAAAATGCGCTGATCAAGCAATATAAGCATTTATTTGAGATGGAAGGCGCTGAGCTGGAATTTCGCGATGATTCTTTGGTTGCGATTGCACGTAAGGCTATGGAAAGAAAGACGGGTGCAAGAGGGCTAAGGACAATTGTTGAGAATGTTCTGCTGAACACCATGTATGAGTTGCCGTCTGCGGATAATATCTGCAAAGTGGTAGTTGATGGGAGTGTTATTTTAGGTGAATCAGAACCTATTTTGGTATATGAAACCGAAAAGAAAAAGGCTTCTGCTGAGTCTTAAGTCTTACAATTTACTTACTGGATGATAAAAAGGGAGCTTTTATTTTAAAGCTCCCTTTTTTTTGCACTGTAGATACTTAAATTTTGAGTCGGCATCCTTGCTATTTTAATTAACGCCCCAATAACGTTCTTTTCTGAGAAATAGTTAGAAGGTTTCATTTATGGAAACGCACAAGATGACAGAGATACAACAAATAAATGCACTAATTCCGGTATTGCCGCTCAGAGATGTCGTGGTTTATCCGCATATGGTAATTCCTTTGTTTGTCGGCCGGGAAAGATCGATTGATGCTTTAGATGCAGCGATGAAAGACAATAAACAGATTTTGTTGGTCGCGCAGAAAGAAGCGGAAGTTGATGAGCCGGATATTGCTGATCTTTATGAAGTAGGTACTCTGGCTAATATTCTGCAGATGCTGAAATTGCCTGATGGGACAGTTAAGGTTCTGGTTGAAGGGATTCAGCGAAGTAAAGTATTACACTATAAAGAGACTGAAGGCTATTTTTCCGCTGTGGTAACGGAAATTTACAATATTTTAAAGCTAACCGAGCAAGAGCAAGATGTATTGCAGCGGACAGTAATTAATTCGTTTGATCAGTACGTTAAGTTGAATAATAAGATTCCTCCGGAAGTCTTGAATTCATTGTCGGGCATTGATGACCCGAGCCGGCTTGCTGACACTATGGCGGCTCATATGACTTTAAAAGTCAATGAAAAACAGGCTATTCTTGAAACGGCAGATATTGAAAAGCGCCTTGAGGATTTAATGGCATTAATGGAAGGGGAAGTTGACCTGCTGGAGATGGAGAAAAGAATCCGGGTGCGCGTTAAGCAGCAAATGGAAAAAAATCAAAGGGAATACTATCTGAATGAACAGATGAAGGCGATTCAAAAAGAACTGGGAGATATGGATGATGTCCCTAATGAAATTGAAGAGCTAGCGAAAAAAATTGAAAGCGCCGGTATGTCGAAGGAAGCCAAAACAAAAGCGGATGCAGAGCTTAATAAGCTCAAACAGATGTCGCCTATGTCTGCCGAAGCAACTGTGGTGCGTAACTATATTGACTGGATGGTCAATGTGCCCTGGAAGAAGAAAACCAAAGTGCGGCATGATTTAAAAGTTGCCGAGCAGGTTTTGGAAGCCGAACATTATGGTTTAGATAAGGTTAAAGAGCGTATTCTTGAGTACCTTGCGGTTCAGCAGCGGATGAAACAGCTTAAAGGCCCGATTTTGTGCTTGGTAGGGCCTCCAGGTGTGGGTAAAACCTCATTAGGCGAATCCATTGCCAGGGCGACCAATCGTAAATATGTGCGTATGGCCTTGGGCGGCGTGCGTGACGAAGCCGAAATTCGTGGTCATCGTCGAACTTATATAGGTTCTATGCCGGGTAAGATTTTACAGAATTTGTCCAAAATTAAGACGCGTAATCCGATGTTTTTGCTCGATGAAATTGACAAGATGGCTGCCGATTTTCGAGGAGACCCTGCGTCAGCTTTATTAGAGGTGCTAGATCCCGAGCAAAATCATACTTTTTCGGATCATTATCTGGAAGTGGATTTTGATTTGTCGGACGTAATGTTTGTTGCGACGGCTAATACCATGAATATTCCTCCTGCATTATTGGATAGAATGGAAGTTATACGTATCGCCGGTTATACAGAAGACGAGAAAATTAATATCGCAATCCGGTATTTAATTCCAAAGCAAGTTAAGAATAACGGTCTTAAGGAGCAGGAAATTCAGATCACAGAAGAAGCAGTTAGAGATGTAATTCGTTATTACTCTAGAGAAGCAGGGGTTCGAAGTCTTGAACGGGAAATTTCGAAAATTTGTCGTAAAGTGGTTAAAGATTTGTTATTGATGCCGAGTAAAACAAAAGTCGTGGTTAATTCTGAAAGCTTGGATAAATATCTAGGCGTCAAGCGATTTCATTATGGTCTTGCTGAAGAGAAGGATCAGATCGGGCAGGTTACCGGTTTGGCTTGGACCGAAGTGGGTGGCGAATTATTAACCATTGAGACAGCGGTAATCCCGGGGAAAGGCAAGCATTCAGCAACAGGTAAGCTCGGTGATGTGATGAAAGAGTCAATTGAAGCTGCAATGACGGTGGTCAGGAGTCGATCAGACATTCTGGGCATTGATAATGAGCTGTTTCAGAAGAATGATATACATATCCATGTTCCTGAAGGCGCAACGCCGAAAGATGGTCCTAGCGCCGGGGTAGGTATGTGTACCGCCATTATTTCAGCTTTGACCAAGATACCTGTTCGAGCTTCTGTGGCAATGACCGGCGAAATTACTTTACGAGGTGAGGTATTGCCTATCGGTGGCTTAAAAGAGAAGCTTTTGGCTGCTCATCGCGGCGGTATAACAACAGTTCTAATTCCTGCTGAGAATGAAAAAGACTTGGCTGAGATACCTGAAAATATTAAGCAAAATCTGAAAATAAAACCTGTCCACTGGATAGATGAGGTATTGGAAGTTGCTCTGCAATATATGCCCGTTCCTATTGAAAAAATAGAAGCTGAAGAGCAAGGGAAAAATGAAACTGAAGCGGTTAAGGTAATAAAACCGGGTCTAACCGCGCATTAATTAAATTGTGGTTTTGTCGAGAAAGTTGGCAAAACCACAAAAATCATGGCTTGCAGGGTGGTTAGTGCTTGACACTGCGTAAGTCCAGTTGTTATAAATACCGGTGTTTTTCGTGCCGTTGACAATGGGACGTAAGAATTATCGTGCTAGTCTTCTAGAATATAACTTTAAAAATGACTTCCTAAGGGGGAATGATGAATAAATCGGAACTTATTGACGCTATAGCAGAGTCTGCTGAATTGACTAAAGTGGATGCAGGACGTGCATTGGATGGCTTTATTGGAGCTGTTACAAAAGCATTGAGCAGCGGTGATTCAGTCGCTTTAGTCGGATTCGGAACATATGCGGTAAAAGAAAGGGCGGAGCGCAAAGGACGTAATCCACAGACTGGCGCTGAGATTACCATTAAGGCTGCAAAAATTCCTTCATTTAAAGCTGGTAAATCTTTAAAAGATGCTGTAAACTAGGGTTTCTTTAGTCGGGTGCTTAGCTCAGCCGGGAGAGCATCGCCCTTACAAGGCGAGGGTCGGGGGTTCGAACCCCTCAGCACCCACCAGACTTTGGAGTGGTAGTTCAGTTGGTTAGAATACCGGCCTGTCACGCCGGTGGTCGCGGGTTCGAGCCCCGTCCACTCCGCCAAAATCAAAAAGCTCCGGATCGATTGGTTCGGGGCTTTTTTTTTGATTAAAATTTAAGTTGTTTCTTTAGGACAGAGCTATGCTGACAAAGATTAGAGAAAAAGCACAAGGTGCTTTTGCATGGGGTATTTTGATAATAATTTGTGTGCCTTTTGCTTTATGGGGTATTCAGAATTATCTGGATACCGGAGAAGAAGCTCCCGTCGCTTCCGTAGGTGATAAAGATTTTTTTCAGCGCGATGTTAATAAGGCTTATGAGCAATATAGCCAGAATCTTCAAGGGATGACGATTGACGAGCAAAGCTTGAAAGCGCAAGCGCTAGAGAAGCTGATAAAGGATGAAGTTTTATTGCAGTACGTGCGTGCCAATGGTCTTGTCACAACTGATGATACCGCGCGTGAATTTATACAATCGCTGCCTTATTTTCAGGTAGATGGTAAATTCGATGACAAGCGATATAAGACAATGCTCAATTTACAAAAAATGTCTTCAGCGGAATTTGTAAACAGAATCAAGAATGCGTTGATCATGGAACAGTTTCAGCGCAGCATTATAGATAGCAGTTTTGCAACGAAATATGATGTAGAGAGCTTCTTCAAAATCCAAAATCAACAGCGCGACGTGGATTATGTCACCGTTGCGGTACAAAAGTTGGCAGAACAACCCTCAGACGAAGAAATTGCAGCCTATTATCAGCAGCATCAGGATTTATACCAAACGCCTGAGCAGGTTTCTGTAGAGTACATAGAATTGGCGCTTGAAGACATAGCCAAGACGATAGCGGTAACTGATGACAAGTTGAAAGTCTTCTATGAAGAGCAAAAAGATCAATACACCACTCCCGAGAGAAGAAAAATCAGTCATATCCTGTTCGCAATTAATGACAAGGCCGACGAAAAGACTGCGCTCGAAAAAGCTTTAAAAGCAAAAAAAGAGCTGGAGAATAAAGACTTTGCCGCTTTAGCCGCGGAAGTTTCCGATGATAAATTAACTGCTAAAACAGGTGGAGATTTAGGTCTGTTTAATGCCGGCGTTATGGAGAAAGGGTTTGAAGATGCGGCGAGTGCTTTAAAGCTCGGTGAAGTATCAAATCCCGTTAAGTCGGGATTCGGTTATCACTTGATTAAAGTGACCGAATTAGTGCCGGGTGAAATCAAACCGTTTGACTCAGTCAAGAATGAAGTAACCAAAGCATATCAGAAAGCCCAGGCCGAAAACGCTTTTTATGAAGCCGGTGAAACTTTGACCGAAATGAGTTATGAAAATCCCGATAACCTGAAA
Organism: Methylobacter sp.; assembly: GCF_036845245.1. NCBI lineage: Bacteria > Pseudomonadati > Pseudomonadota > Gammaproteobacteria > Methylococcales > Methylococcaceae > Methylobacter > Methylobacter sp. Next base: position 41,478 of record NZ_DAIUEH010000010.1, on the reverse strand, counting down.
ACAGTGGCGGATGCTTTAGGCGTCACTATCAAGAAATCAGCGTTGTTCACCAAAGATAAAGGCGATGGAATTGCTATTGACGAGAAAATTCGTAATACTGCCTTTACTGAAGAAGTTCTGCATGGCAACAATAGTACGCCAATAGAGCTGGGAACCGATCGTTTAGTTGTGCTACGAATGCTGGATCATAAGCCGGCTGCAGCGCGAGAGCTAAAAGATGTTAAGCAGGACATAGTGGCTGTATTGCTGACTGATAAAGCCAAACAACAGGCTGTCGAAAAAGCTCGTCAAATCAAGGCTCGTTTGCAAGCAGGAGAGTCTATTCAAACCGTTGCGGCTGAAGATAAGCTGCAAGTAAAGACAGTCGCAGGATTAACACGGAGCAAGGAAGATGTATCGTTACCGTTGAGTCAGGCGATTTTCAAGGCGGCTAAACCTGTTGGCGGCAAACCGACCGTTTTTATGGCCGAATTACCCGCCGGCGAACAAGTGGTAGTGAGTTTGTCAAAAGTAAAAGAAGGCGTAATGACTGAAGATGACAAGAAACAGATGGAACTGGCGACTAAAAATATCGCTAAAGCTTTCGGTCAGACTGAATTCAATGCGTTGATAAACAGTTTGCAGGCGGATGCTGATGTAGAGGTCAGAGCACCTAAGTAAAGCGCTGTAATCAGGAATAAAAAAGGGAGCTTAAAGCTCCCTTTTTTGTGTCAAGGTTTTTGCGTTAGGATGCTGCTAAACCGGCAATATTATAGCCGCAATCGACAAAAGTGATTTCGCCGGTAATACCTGAAGCCAGATCGGAACACATGAATGCCGCAGCATTGCCGACCTCTTCAATGGTTACATTTTTCTTTAGCGGGGCGGTATCGGCTGCTTTGTTGAGCATCGATTTAAAGTCATTAATACCCGATGCGGCAAGGGTTCTGATAGGGCCTGCTGAAATCGCATTGACGCGTGTACCTTCGGCACCTAAGGCCACGGCCATATAACGGACATTGGCTTCCAGGCTGGCTTTAGCTACGCCCATGACATTATAGTTAGGAATCGCCCTGTCGGCGCCTAAATAAGTCAGGGTCAACAGAGAACCGTTACGGCCTTGCATCATCGCGCGTCCGGCTTTCGCCAGAGCGGTAAAGCTGTAGGAGCTGATGTCATGGGCAATCTTAAAGTTTTCGCGGGTAGTGACGTCAACATAATCGCCATTCAATGCATCGCGGGGCGCGTAAGCAACCGAATGCACGATACAATCCAAGCCATCCCAATGCTCGGCCAGCTTGCTAAATACAGTGTCGATATGCTCATCAATGCTGACATCACATTCAATAGTAATGTTGGAATCGCATTGCCCAGCCATTTCTTCGACCCTGCTTTGCAGCTTTTCATTTTGAAAGGTAAAGGCTAATTCAGCGCCTTCCCGGTGCATGGCTTGAGCAATACCCCATGCAATTGAACGGTTACTGGCTAAACCCACAATCAAGACTCGTTTGCCCTGCATAAAACCCATTATCATCTCCCAATGTTTTTGTTGTTACAATAGAGTTTCAAGTATCTATGACCCTTTTATTGATGTCCAGTCTTTTGTCTATGAAGATGCAAACCTGCAAAGCTCGTGTATTAGTTTTGATATTGTCGATTATATTTTGGGCAGGCTCGTTTTTATATGCGGTGTCGGCATCAGCACAACTGAACAACCCTTACTCCGAAGACGAGGGTAAACAGGCGGTTTTGTATGAATCATTTTCGGAGCGTCCCAAACATTTCGATCCGGCTGTAGCCTACAATGCCAACGAATATGCCTTTATCGCGCAGATTTACGAGCCGCCGTTTCAATACCATTACCTGAAACGGCCTTATCAAGTGGTGCCGTTAACAGCCGCTCGTATGCCTGAAGTTATTTACCTGAACCAAAAAGGCGAAAAGCTGGCCAATAGTGCAAATGACAGCGACATTGCATTTACCGATTATATAATTGAAATCCAGCCTGGTATTAGCTACCAACCGCACCCCGCTCTGGCTAAAAACGCTCAGGACGAGTATCAATATCACCAGTTAGACAACGCGCAAATCGACGCCGTTGCATCGCTGAATGATTTTATTGTCACCGGCTCGCGTGAGCTCACCGCAGAGGATTATGTTTACCAAATTAAACGTCTGGCGCATCCCAAAATTCAGTCGCCGATAGCCGAAATCATGAAGAACTATATTGTCGGTTTTGACGATTTTTCCAAACAGGTCAAAGATAAACCCAAGACAGCGATCAGGGATCTGCCGATAGAAGGAGCAAAAGCGCTCAGCCGTTATCAATACCGCATTCGCATTAAAGGCAAATATCCGCAGTTCAACTATTGGTTAGCGATGCCGTTTTTTTCGCCGATGCCGTGGGAAGCGGATGTGTTTTATGACCAGGCCGGGCTTGCCGACAAAAACATTACCCTGGATTGGTTTCCGATAGGTACCGGGCCTTACCTGATGGCGGAGAATAACCCGAACCGGCGTATGATTTTGCTTAAAAATCCGCTGTTTCATGTTGAAACTTACCCGGTCGAAGGCGAGCCTGAAGACAAGCAAAAAGGCTTGTTGGTCGACGCAGGAAAACAGTTGCCGTTTATCGATAAAGTGGTTTTTATGCTGGAAAAAGAAACCATTCCCTATTGGACAAAATTCTTACAAGGCTATTATGATGCATCGGGCATTGCCTCGGACAGTTTCGATCAGGCGATACAATTTACCGGTAGCGGCGGCGTCGCGTTGACGCCGTCGATGCTGGAAAAAGGCATTCAACTGCAAACTTCGGTAACAACATCCAGTTTTTACATGGGCTTTAATATGCTTGATGCGACCGTCGGCGGTGCGACCGAACAAGCCAGAAAATTGCGGCAGGCAATTGCTATCGCGGTCGATTATGAAGAGTTTATCTCTATTTTTATGAACGGGCGCGGCGTTGCGGCACAAGGCGTGTTGCCCCCAGGTATTTACGGCTTTGACGATACTAAAACCGGAATCAATCCTTATGTCTACGATAGTGAGGACGGAAAAGCGCAACGTAAAAAAATCGATGCTGCGCGGCAGCTGATGACCGAAGCCGGTTATGCCGGCGGCATAGACCCAAAAACTAAAGAAGCCCTGATTTTGTATTTCGATACCACGGCCACCAGCGTTGACGACCGTCCCAGAATGGGCTGGTATCGCAAGCAATTTGAAAAACTGGGCATCAAGCTGGTGATACGATCCACTGATTACAATCGTTTCCAGGAAAAAATGCGCACCGGTAACGCCCAGCTTTTTGTGTGGGGCTGGAATGCCGATTATCCTGATCCAGAGAACTTCTTTTTCCTGTTGTACGGCCCAAATTCCAAAGTACAGTACGGTGGCGAAAATGCTGCAAATTATCATAATCCTGAATTCGACCGTCTATTCGAGCAAATGCGCAACATGGATAACAGCGAGCAGCGTTATCGGGTTATTCAGCAGCTACAGGAAATAGTGCGACATGATGCGCCGTGGGTTTTCGGCTTTCATCCGAAAAATTTTTCACTGTTTCACGGCTGGTATAAAAATCTTAAACCGAATCTGATGGCGAATAACCAGCTTAAATATACCCGCATTGATACAGAGGCCCGAGTCGAAAAAAGGCAACAATGGAACAAACCGGTGGTTTGGCCTTTGATATTGGGCGGTGTAGTGTTTGTGCTAATGCTGATTCCGGCGGTCAATGCCTATCGCCGCCGTGCCCGGGAAACTGTTCAATGACTCAATATATTATCCGTCGGCTTTTGTATAGCCTGCCCTTGTTGATGGGCGTCAATATCTTAACGTTTGTGCTGTTCTTTGTTGTCAACAGCCCGGACGATATGGCGCGCATGCAACTGGGGCAAAAACACGTTACCGAGCAATCCATCGCCAACTGGAAACAGCAACACGGCTACGATGTGCCGCTGCTCTGGAATAGCGATGCGCAAGGCGAGAAAAAAATAACCGACACCATTTTTTACCAAAAATCGGTCGGCTTGTTTTTGTTTCGTTTCGGAGTGTCCGATAGCGGCAGGAATATCGGCGCAGACATTAAAGAGCGCGCTTGGCCCAGTCTTGCCGTGGCGTTGCCGACGTTGATCGTCGGTCTGCTGGTGAATATTTGTTTTGCGTTGATGATGGTGCTGTTCCGTAACAGTTACCTGGAACATGCAGGTATCGTGTTGTGCGTGATTTTAATGTCGATTTCCTCATTGTTTTATATTATCGGCGGGCAGTTTTTCATCGGCAAAGTCTTAAGGCTGGTGCCTATTTCCGGCTATGATGACGGTATGGCGGCAATCAAGTTCCTGGTCCTGCCGGTATTGATCGGCGTGTTTTCAGGTATCGGTTCGGGCGCTCGCTGGTACCGGACCTTGTTTTTAGAAGAAGTCGAAAAAGACTATGTGCGAACCGCAAGAGCCAAAGGCCTGTCGGAAACTCAAGCCCTGTTTCAACATGTGCTGCCCAATGCGATGATTCCTATTTTGACTGGTGTCGTGGTGGTGTTGCCGCTGTTATTTATGGGCAGTTTAATCATGGAATCGTTTTTCAGTATTCCCGGTTTAGGTAGTTATACGATTGATGCGATCAACAGCCAGGATTTCGCCATCGTTCGCGCGATGGTTTTCCTGGGTTCGGTGCTCTATGTGATCGGGCTGTTGTTGACCGATATTTCCTACACCCTGGTTGATCCACGCGTGAGGTTGTCGTAATGGTAGTGTTATGGACGGACGCGCTGATCTATTTGCTGATTGTTGTAATACTGGCGCTGGGTTTGTATCTACGCGGTAAGGAACATATTAAGCGTCCGTTACAACAGATTGGCCGCAGTAAAATCGGCATGGTGTCGCTGGTGGTATTGCTGTTTTTTGTGCTGATCGGCTTGCTCGATTCCGTACATTTTAAGCCCAGCGATGATAAGAAAAACGAAATTATCAGCCTGCTGGACAATTGGGCGACGCCGCTACGCGAGCATGGCGAGAAAACCTATTCCGCGCCATTTGCGACCACGCTGTATAGCAAGGAAATGATGACACTGGCAGACGGCTCCATGCAATGGGGGTATCCGCGCCTGGAATTTGGCGGCAGGCATTTAAATAATCCTGAGACGGAAAAAATCCCCGATATTCTACAAAAAGCATTTTATGGCTTAGCTCAAGGCGCCAGCCTGATGGTTTTTTTCATATTTCTAATGTGGGTGCTGCGTGCTAAGCAGTATCAGCGCCTCATGGGTAATTCAACGACGAAAACAGTCTTGGCGGTCGTGTTTGTTATCGTATCGTTTAGTTACGCTTTAATCTATCTATCCGGCTATTATCACGTTTTCGGTACCGATAAAGTCGGTGAAGATGTCTTTTATCAAGCCGTAAAAAGCATCCGCACCGGTTTGGTCATCGGTACATTGACCACGTTAATCATGCTGCCGATGGCGATTATCTTCGGCATTCTGGCTGGATTTTTTCGCGGTTGGGTGGACGACATCATTCAATATATCTACACCACGCTCAACTCCATTCCTGGCGTGTTACTGATCGCCGCTTCCATCCTGATGGTGCAGGTCTATATGGCCAATCATGAAGCGGCTTTTACCAGCGTTATCGTCAGGGCAGATATGCGCTTATTGTTTTTATGCATGATCCTGGGGGTGACCAGTTGGACAGGCTTATGCCGGTTGCTCAGGGCGGAAACCCTTAAACTCAGGGAAATGGAATACGTCCAGGCCGCTTCTGCGTTGGGCGTTAAGCAAGGCGCTATTTTACTGCGCCATATCCTGCCGAATGTGATGCACATCGTGTTGATTTCCGTCGTGCTGGATTTCAGTTCGCTGGTGCTGGCCGAAGCGGTATTGTCCTACATCAACATCGGCGTTGATCCGACCAGCTACAGTTGGGGCAATATGATTAACGGTGCACGGCTGGAAATGGCGCGTGAGCCAATTGTATGGTGGTCGTTATCGGCCGCTTTTGTGTTTATGTTCGCGCTGGTGCTGGCAGCCAATTTGTTTGCCGACGTGGTGCAGGATGCGTTTGATCCGAGACGGAGCGGCAATGAATAATCCGATACTGGCCGTCCGGCATCTTAGTGTTATCTTTAATCATCGGCAGACGGTAGTCGACGATATCAGTTTTGAAATCCAGGCAGGCGAAACTTTTGCGTTGGTCGGCGAGTCCGGTTCCGGCAAATCGATCACCGCATTGTCGGTACTCAGATTATTGCCGAACAATGCAATGCTGAATGCCGATGCGATTAACCTGCACGACGAAAATCTACTGAAGCATTCGGAATTTGAGCTGTGCAAAATTCGCGGTCGACGTATCGGCTTTATATTCCAGGACCCGATGTCTTCCCTGAACCCGGTGATGACCATTGGCAGCCAGATAGAAGAAGTCATCAATCTTCATTTTAATTTGTCCAGGGAAGCCGTTAAACAACGTGTGCTGGAATTATTGCAGCAAGTTGAAATACCCGAACCGCAGCAGCGCATTAAAGATTATCCGCATCAGCTTTCCGGCGGCCAGCGGCAGCGGGTGATGATTGCCATCGCATTAGCAGGTAAGCCGGATTTATTGATTGCCGACGAGCCGACCACATCATTAGATGTGACCATACAGGCGCAAATCCTGGCGCTGTTGAAAAATATCCAGCAACAAACCGGTATGGCGTTGTGGCTGATTAGCCATGACTTGGCGCTGGTGTCTACGATGGCGGACCGGGTTGCGGTCATGCAGCAGGGCAAAATCGTCGAAACCGGCGCGACCTCCGAGTTTTTTAGCCAGCCCAAACATCCTTACACCCGCAAGCTGCTGAATGCGCTGCCGTCGATGCAAAGTTGCTTAAAACACAGCACCGAGGAACAACCGCCGCTATTACAGGTCAGCGATTTTTATTGCTACTACCCGATCCGAAAAGGCATTTTCAAACGGATTGTCGATTTTGTCCGGGCAGTCGATGGCGTCAGTTTTAATATACAACAAGGTAAAACGCTGGCTTTGGTCGGCGAATCCGGTTGCGGCAAAACCACGTTGGGCAAGAGTCTGTTAAACCTGATTCCCGGCAACGGACGGGTTGTGATCAACGGCGTCGAGTTGAATGCCTTAACCGGCGAAGCTTTACGGCGGCAACGCGCCAATATCCAGATTGTGTTTCAAGACCCGTTTTCATCGATGAACCCGCGCATGCTGGTCGGCGATATCATCGCCGAAGGCATCAGAGCCTTGCATCCGGAAGTGAGTTTCGATCAGCGCAAGGCCATAGTCCGGCAATTGTTGCAGCAAGTCGATTTGCCGGAAGATTCGGCGTTGCGTTATCCACATGAATTTTCCGGCGGCCAGCGCCAGCGTATTTGCATTGCCCGCGCCTTGGCGGTCGATCCCAAACTGATCGTCTGCGACGAGCCGACCAGCGCGCTGGATGTATCGGTACAGGCGCAGATTATCCAGTTGCTGAAAACTTTGCAGCAGGAAAAAGGCGTCAGCTATTTGTTCATTACCCATGATCTTGCTGTGGTTGCGGAAATAGCCGATGACGTTGCCGTGATGTATCGGGGCAAGATCATAGAGCAGGGCAGTGTGGCCGAGGTTTTGACCAATCCCAAACAGGCTTATACCAAAAAGCTGCTGGCTGCTGTGCCTGTTTTGAAAATGGATCATTGAGAGTAAAACTTGAATAGGTTCGCGACAAGGATTTAATATCCAAAGCAGCGTTCAGGTAATAAAGACAGTATAACTTCTTAACTTTGTGGATAAACTTATGAAAAAACAAATCTTGCTTGCGGCAACAATAGTTCTCGGCTCCTTAGCTTTTACTGTGTCAGCCGAAGAAATCGGTGATGTAACCACGACATTTAAGCTGCTCGGAGCTAATCATAAAATTGTGGTTGAGGCTTTCGACGATCCTGATGTTCCGGGTGTTGCCTGTCATATATCACGCGCTAAAACAGGTGGGATGAAAGGCGCAGTCGGTCTGGCTGAAGACCCAACGGAAGCATCGATTGCATGTCGGCAAATAGGCCCAATTGATACGAGTAAATTGGATAAATTGAAAAGCGGCGATGTGGTGTTTAAAGAAAACCTGTCGCTGGTTTTCAAGACGCTGCAAGTGGTGCGTTTCTACGATAAAAAACGCAATGTCCTGGTTTATCTGGCTTACAGTGACAAAGTGATTGAAGGTTCGCCAAAGAATTCCATTTCATCTGTGCCGGTTATGAAGTGGGATTAGTCCGTAGTCTGTAGAATGGGTACAACTGCACGGATGCAGGAGGTACGACCCCACGGATGGGGAAGTAGAATCGCGTCGGGAGCAGCGATCGAGAGCAATGCAGGAGCAATTGCCGAGAGCGTTATTGGGATGGGTTTCACTTCGTGCTTACAAGTCGCGTTGCTACCCATCCTACCTCACGGCAAAACAGCCGCCATAAACGACCAATCAATGCTCAAATCCGGGAACCGTTGTACGACGGTGGGTTCATCCATGCCAAATACCCCGGGTTGTCCGTAGCGTCCTTGCTCATCCGGCGTATATACTAAAATCCAACGGTCTTCCGGGTGGATAATCCAATATTCCTGCACCCCATGCTGTTGGTAAAGGCCGCGTTTGGTGTTCATATCCTTCAGTGCGGTAGAAGGGGAAAGCACTTCAACAATCCAATCCGGCGCTCCCCGGCAGCCTTGGTTGTCCAGCTTGGACGTGTCGCAAATGACACTTAGGTCGGGTTGCACCACTGTTTCCACATTGGCGTCGGCTTCATCCTTTCGCGGCAGGCGCACGTCGAAGGGGGCGGTATAGCCTTTACAGGGCTTGCCTTGCAGGTAATTGCGGATTTGCCCCGCCAATTCAAACACAATATCCTGATGCAACCGTTGCGGTGCGGTCATCGCATACGGTACACCGTCAATCAATTCCCAATGCTCATTTTCAGGCCATTGGGCATAATCGGCATAGGTGTACTTTTGTTGCAATTCTTTTGCAGTACTCATGGTCTTTCTCCAAAACAAAAAGGTTGCACAGCCCACCCTACATGACTCCGTACCGGAGTACAAGGCTCGCCTTGTACTTGTAAAGCGTTCAAGGCCGGCTTTGAACGCCGATCGGCAGAATGGATCTATCACATTCTGTGGTTAGATTCGAAATAGGTTTAAACATACGAGCTTTCCTTTAATAATCAGCCCGACAACCGCTGCTGCCATTCGGCGATTTTCATCCGTAACTCATTAATATTAACCGTAGTCAGATGACGCTGCTTTAACAACCGCTTACCTGCCACCCATACATCGGTGACTTGCTGGCGACTGGCGGCATAAACAATTTGCGAGACAGGGCAATATAACGGCTGGGTTTCCAAATGCGATAGATCAACGGCAATCACATCGGCGGCTTTGCCGATGCTCAACGAGCCGGTTTCATGGTCCAGGCCCAAGGCCTTGGCGCCGTTAATGGTCGCCATGCGCAACGCGGTCATCGCCGGAATCGTGCTGGCGTCCCCGGCCACGGCTTTACCTAGCAGCGCCGCGGTGCGCATTTCGCCGAACATATCCAGGTCATTGTTACTGGCCGCACCGTCGGTGCCTAACGCGACATTGATACCTGCCGCGATACATTTGGCAACCGGGCAAAAACCGCTGGCCAGTTTTAAGTTGGACTCCGGACAATGCACAATATGAGCGCCGGATTCGGCAAAGCGGGCGATTTCGTCATCGCTTAACTGGGTCATGTGCACGGCGATGAACGATGCATCGATCAGCCCGAGTTCATGTAATCTTTGCAGCGGCCGCTGTCCGGTTTTTTCCTGCTCCTGTTCGATTTCATGCAGCGTTTCGTGGACATGCATATGGATCGGCAGTTCCAGTTCGTCGGCAAGGGTTTTGATTTTTTGCAAAGGTTCGTTCGAGACTGTGTACGGCGCATGCGGAGCAAACGGCGTCGAAATCAACGGGTGGTGACGTAGTTGATCATGCAGCGCCAGACCTTTCTCAATATAGGCGTCGCTGTTTTCGGCCCAAACCGTTGGGAAATCGATGACGATCAAGCCGACACTGGCGCGGATGCCGTGCTGTATTGCCTGCGCCGCAGTGATTTCCGGGAAGAAGTACATATCGTTGAAGCAGGTTGTACCGCCCAGTATCATTTCGGCTATCGCCAGATCGGTACCGTCTTTGACAAACGCCTCGCTCATCCATTTTTGTTCCAGCGGCCAGATATGGTTTTGCAGCCAATCCATCAGTTGCAAATCATCGGCAATGCCGCGCATTAACGTCATCGCGGCATGAGTGTGGCTGTTGATCAAGCCGGGCAGCAGCGCATGATTGTCCAGGTTTTCGGTCGTCGTGCCCTGATATTTTTGCCTGGCAATTTCGGTAGGCAACAGGTCGATAATTCGACCGCCATCGATAACCAGCGTATGGTGTTCATAGGTTACGGATTCCGGTTCAACGGGTATAATCCAGCGAGCGTGGATGAGGGTATCGACAACTGTCATAAGATATTCCTGTATTGGGTTACCAAATTATAACTTTTTACCATTGGTTTTTTGATAAAAATGACTATGCAAAATAAATTGACTGTACAAGCTTTGCAATGGACAGGCGATGCTTTAAAAGTGTTGGATCAGCGACAATTGCCGGAAAAAATCGTTTACGATGAATACAAGGATGCTGCCGGCGTAACAGAAGCCATTGCAAGCATGCGGGTCCGCGGCGCACCGGCCATCGGCATAGCCGCAGCTTATGGTGTGGCGCTGTCGGTGCGCAAGCATTACGCACAGTCCAATCATTGGCGGCAAAAAGTCACCGCCGATATCGCTTTGTTGGCGACATCCAGGCCCACGGCGGTTAATCTGTTTTGGGCGTTGGACCAGATGAAGGCTGTGTTGGCCAAGCAGCTTGATAATCCGATAACAGCCGTTCTGGCTTGTGCGGAGAAAATCCATGCCGATGATATTGCAGCCAACCACAAAATGGGCGAGCTGGGCGCCGATATTCTGGCTGGCGCCAAAGGCGTGATGACGCATTGTAATGCCGGCGCTTTGGCAACAGGCGGTTACGGCACGGCGCTGGGCGTTATCCGCAGCGCTTATCAAAGAGAACTGATCAATGTGTATGCGGGCGAAACCCGACCCTGGCTGCAAGGTGCAAGATTAACCGTTTGGGAATTGGCGCAAGACGGGATTCCGGCGACATTAATTGCCGATTCGGCGGCGGCATGGCTGATGAAATCCGGTGCGATTGATTGGATAGTCGTCGGTGCTGATCGCATTGCCGCCAATGGCGATGCCGCCAACAAAATCGGCACGTATTCGCTGGCCGTGTTAGCCAGACAACATGACGTAAAGTTAATGGTGGTCGCGCCGACGACGACCATAGACTGGAAAATCGACAATGGCGACCAGATAGAAATCGAACAACGCAACCAGAACGAACTATTGCCGGGGTGTTATAACAAAGAAGGTTCTTTGGTCAGTGCCTGGAATCCGGTTTTTGATGTGACCCCGGCGGAATTGATTTCAGCGATTGTGACCGAACGCGGTGTCGTGTTGAATCCTTCCGAGCAAGGTGTGAGAGGTTTAAAAAATGCAATTTAATAAAAAAGGCAATAATCCGGTGCTGGCTGTCGGCTTTTTATTTAAGGGCCTGCAATTGTTGACCAGCCCGGAATTGCGCAAGTTTATTATCATTCCGGTATTAATCAACGTGGTGCTGTACAGCGTTGCCTTAACGTTGGGTTATTTTTATATCTCGGATTTGATCGATCAGTTTATCCCCGGCTGGTTGCAATGGTTGAGCTGGATATTGTGGCCATTGTTTTTCATCAGCTTTTTTATAGCCGGTTTTTTTACCTTTACGGTATTGGCGAATATGCTTGCCGCGCCATTTTACGGCAAGTTATCGGCAAAAACGCTGGCGATGGTCAGCGGCAAGCCCTTTGCAACCGCTGAACAGCCGTTGCCTAAAGTTATTCTTGCGGAAACAAAGCGCATGGGCTATCTGGCGACCCGAGCCTTGCCGCTGCTGATACTATCGATAATTCCCGGTATTAATGTCATTGCGCCATTTCTATGGGCATTGTTCGGTGCTTGGGGGATGGCATTGGAATACTTGGCTTATCCGCTGGAAAACCAGGGCGTATTGTTTTCCGAGCAGAAAGACTTGGTCAAAAGTATCAGGCTGGGCGCGTTGAGTTTTGGCGGATTGGCAGTGCTGGGGCTTACCGTTCCGGTGCTGAATATCATCGTCGCACCGGCTGCTGTGATTGGCGCTACGCTTTATTTTAATGAGATTAAGAGGGATTGAGCGGTTAATATCTTGGTTGCGATAAAGTCCATCCGTGTCCCCCTGCACCATATTGCCGAAGAGGCACTGACTCAGTTTTTAAATCCCGCCCGTGAAATCATCTGCTCAACTTCTTGACAGGTCTTTACGTAACTCAATTTAACGTCAGGATGCTGTTTACTAAAAACCCGAAAAATCTCATCAGCAAAAGCTTGGCCAATCATTTCAACGCCTTCAAAATCAAACATAACCACTTTAAAGCGTTCGATTCGCGCCAATAATCGCTTTGCTTGCGAACGGGAAATCAATTTTTCATGTCCATATTGCGCTAAACGCACCGGTACAACAGTTCTCGCAAAGCTATAATCTTCGTCTGTAAAAGAATCAAAAACCTGCTTTATATTTCGATGTGAGTTGTTATTTAGCTGCATAGACACAGTCGTTCCAGTAATAGGAAACTCATTTTCATCAATCCAATCCACTTCCTGTTCTTGCCGATGGTCAAAAAACACATTTCCTGACAGAATCCAAAAACTATCAAACAATCGTGATGAAAAAAAGATACCTTCGCCGCTATGATTATCTGGATCGGTAGTTAATTTTCCTTTCGCCAATTCGAGCAAAGCCTGTCTTTCGTCCGTTAAGTTTAAGATTCGCTGAATCTTCTTGAATATGCCTTCTCCATTGTCGCGTATAATGATCTCGCAGTTTGCGGCGGTTCTTATCAGCTGAATATCAACTTTTGTCCCTGACGAGTGATCAATAGCATTATTGAGCATCTCGGTAAAACCATATTGCCAAATGTCCATAACATTTTCTGACATCTGACCTAATCTTGGTTCAATATCGTTTTGCCAAACAACATGCTCTTCAAGCGCTTTATTCAGTGCATAAGAATTTTCCCAGCGTTCCAAAGATTGCAAACTGTAATGCCTGCTTTGAGTTGTACCACTGAGTTGTAAAGCTTTTTGCTCGACTAAAATTTGAATATGTTTATTAACCGCTTGTCGAGATATATCAAATTTTTTTGCGGTCACATTAGCGATGTCTTTTGGATGATACGCTACATTGGCAACAATAAATTTGCGAATCTCTTCTGTTCTTTTGCGTAATTTAGTCATAGTAATAATCCTATGGTCAACTTTAATTTAACTTATTGTCAATATAAAATATATTATTGTCAATTTATATCAGTCAAGCAGATTGGGCATGCTGTTTATGCCTGACATTTATACGAATTGATTAGAGAAAATAATAATGCAAGCAATAAGACAAATTGTCGAAACCCAAAAGCTTAAAGACCTGATTGATATATCTGACGATTTCAGTTGTGACACCATTGAAATTATAGTTTTCCCAATGCTGTCCACAGAAACCGAAAAAAAACAGTTTAATCCAGAACAATTTTTTGGCGTCAGTCATTTAGAGTGTGTCGATCAATTATTTGAAAATATGCGCGATGAGAGGGAACACTAAAACCCAATGAAATTCGCAATACAAGTTAACGCCAGCCCCTATCAGTCCAATGCCGGCTATACCGCGTATCAATTTATCAAGGCCGCCTTGGCAGCGGGACATCAAGTGTTCCGGGTGTTTTTTTATCATGACGGCATTTATCACGCATTCAAATACGCGACACCGCCGGATGACGAACTCCAGTTCACCGCACAATGGAGCGAGCTGGCAAGACTGCATCAGATCGACTTGGTAGTGTGCATTTCCGCCGCCCAGCGGCGAGGCTTATTATGTAGCGACGAGGCCAAGCGGCAGGGTAAGCAGGATGATGATCTGGCTGAGGGTTTTCGTATTTCCGGTTTGGGGCAATTGGTCGAGGCTACCTTGAAAGCCGACCGCTTTATTGTATTCGGGTGAGAGCAATGAAAAGTTATTTATTTGTCCTCCGTAAACCTCCGCACAGCGGCGCCCAAGTTCAGGAAATGCTCGATATTATTTTAATTACCGCCGCTTTCGACCAGAAAGTCAGTATTCTGTTACTGGATGATGGCGTGTTCCAGCTCAAAAGCGGCCAGCATCCTGAAATCGCGGGCATGAAAGATACTGCCGCTATTTTTAAAGCGCTGGAAATCTATGATGTTAACGATATCTATACTGAGGTGGAATCGCTACAGGAGCGCGGCTTAAAGCCGGGCGATTTGTGCTTGCCTGTACAGGAGTTTTACCGGAAAGACATAGCCGGATTGATGAAGCGGTTTGATGTGGTGTTTGCGGGGTAGGGGTTTAAGCAGATATTTTAATTCACCACGAAGACACGAAGAGCACGAAGAAAAGCCAAGATAAAAAAACTTCGTGTCTTCGTGGTTTTATGTTCTTAACCAGTCAGCTTCTTATACTTCAAGCGATGCGGATTATCCGCATCGCTACCCAAGCGGCGATGACGGTCGGCCTCGTAGTCTTCATAGTTGCCCTCGAACCAGACCACATTACTGTCGCCTTCAAACGCCAGCATATGCGTGGCGATTCTGTCCAGGAACCAGCGATCATGCGAAATAACTACCGCGCAACCGGGGAAAGACAGTAACGCTTCTTCCAGCGCGCGCAGGGTTTCAACGTCCAGGTCATTGGTCGGCTCATCCAGCAGCAGCACGTTGCCGCCGGTTTTGAGCAGCTTGGCTAAATGCACACGGTTGCGTTCGCCGCCGGAAAGATCGCCGATACGTTTGCCCTGATCCGCACCTTTAAAGTTAAAACGACCGACATAAGCGCGGGATGGGGTTTCATATTTGCCGACGGTAATCAAATCCAGTCCGTCGGAAATTTCATCGAATACGGTTTTCTTCGGGTCGAGGTCATCGCGCAACTGATCAACATAGGCGAGTTGAACGGTTTGCCCCAATGTTAGGGCGCCCGAATCGGGCTTGTCGACACCGGCCATCATGCGGAACAGCGTGGTTTTACCCGCGCCGTTCGGGCCGATAATGCCGACGATGCCGCCGGGCGGCAGTTTAAAACTCAAACCGTTAAATAGCAGCTTGTCGCCGAAAGCCTTGCTGATGTTGTCAGCCTCAATCACTATGTCGCCCAAACGAGGTCCAGGTGGAATATAAATTTCCTGGGTCTCGTTGCGCTTTTGCACGTCGGTTGACGATAGTTCGTCAAAACGGGCCAATCGGGCCTTGCTTTTGGCATGTCGGCCTTTAGGATTGGAGCGCACCCATTCCAATTCTTCTTTCATGGCTTTTTGGCGGGAAGATTCTTGTTTCTCTTCCTGCAACAGACGGTTGCTCTTTTGCTCTAACCAGCTGGAGTAATTGCCTTCCCATGGAATGCCGGAGCCTCTGTCCAGTTCCAGAATCCAACCGGCGACATTATCCAGGAAGTAACGATCATGGGTGACCGCAACCACGGTGCCCGGATAATCATGCAGGAATCTTTCCAGCCAGGCGACCGATTCCGCGTCCAGATGGTTGGTCGGTTCGTCCAGCAACAGCATGTCGGGGTTGGATAATAACAAACGGCACAATGCTACGCGGCGTTTTTCACCGCCTGACAACTTGGTCACATCAGCATCCCAATCCGGCAGCCGCAACGCATCGGCCGCGACTTCAAGCTTGCGCTCCAGGTTATGGCCGTCGCAGGCGTTGACAATGTCTTCCAGGCGCGCCTGGTCGGCGGCTAGTTTGTCAAAATCGGCGTCGGGTAGCGCGTAAGCGGCATAGACCGCATCAAGCTGTTCCAGGACTGCTTTGATTTCGGCGACCGCTTCTTCGACATTGCCGCGCACGGTTTTAGTGGGATCAAGCTGCGGCTCTTGCGGTAGATAGCCGATTTTAATGCCTTTGAGCGGGACAGCCTCGCCTTCAATCTCTTTATCGATGCCCGCCATGATACGCAGCAGCGTCGATTTACCGGAGCCGTTTAAGCCCAGCACGCCGATTTTTGCGCCGGGGAAAAAAGACAGCGAGATATTCTTGAGGATATATTTTTTGGGCGGGACAATCTTGCCGACCCGGTTCATTGAATATATATATTGCGCCATAGTGTTTAGTTGATCAGTTTAATGTTAATAGAGGGTACCAGAAGTAGGCGCCTTAAGCGACCCGATGCCGGCTATTATTCCATGTTATTTAGCAATTTTTAAGTGTTGATGATGGATAGGAGGCTTTATGGGTTTAGCTTTTTATGCAAAGGCTGGACGGATAAGTCTTGATAAACCAAGGTTTGATTAAGTGAGTCGCGCAGTTTTTCTGATTGTTGTTCGACATTTTTTCCGATTCGCGCATCATTCGCAGAGTGAATCAAATCCTTCAGATTAGATGCCGGAAGTAGGTGCTTTAGGTGGCAATTTGCTATTTTCTCATTGCAGGATTCAGCCAAAATTGTACATTTTCAAAGCATCGCTAAAGTTGTTCTTTTTCGTGCATGAGAGTATGCTGAATTTGTTGTATTTGGTAGTCAAACTTTGCCACATCAATTTTCAAACATTGACATACTTGTGTCATTTGCATGAATTTTCAGAACCCCCAACAATTATTTGGAGCGAGTACTATGAGCAAAGAACAAAAAAGCAATAAAGAAGACAAGAAAAAACCGGCATTGAGTCCGAAAGAAAAGAAAGCTGTAAAAAAATCGAAGAAAGATTCCAAGAGTTAATAGATTTAACGAAAATTTAATATCATTCTTCAGGACTCCTAAGCCCGGAATAGGAGCCCTGAAGATATCAGGCCTCAAAAACCGAACGTCCAAACTTGAGCTTGATCGCTGCGGACTCATCTTGCAGTGTTTTATTGAGCTCATCAAATCCGCGACGAGCGCGACGTTTTAAAAAACTTAGCCATTACATTATTGGATCCGGCGAAACATGCTTGAGTTCGGTAAATGCCGGTTTGGTTTTTCTCCAGATTCTATATTTACCTTTAACACAAATCCATTGAACTCTTTTGAATGCTTTGGCTGGTGGATAATGCGTGATTTACGGTTGTTCGTGAATTCGGCAGATCCTAGAGCTCTTACGAAGCAATTTTGGCGGCAGAATGGGGGAATGGTTTTGATTCAATAGTATTTACGCACAGCAACAATCAGTAGCTTAGCGTTGCTTTTGAATGAGCCGTATAAAGTCCGGTGAACAGTCATAAGTCATTGATAGTTTATAAAATTCTTGGTTTGTTGAATTTTTATACGATTTAACAAAACTGTAATAAAAACCGCAAGTAAGCGATAAGTAGAACAATCAATCCACAGAGTTATCCACAGTTTTTGTGAATAACTATTGAACCTATGATTAACGATCAGTCAATAACAAGAAAGACCTTATAAGGATGCCAGTACGGCGGATAATTCATCAAAATTCAATGGTTTGAGTAAATAATGGCTGAATCCGGCCGATTGAGAGCGTTCGTAATCTTCAGTCTGTCCGTGACCTGTTAAGGCGATCAAGGTCGCTTCCTGAGCCTCCGGCAATGCACGCAGCCGTTTGGCGGTCTCATAACCATCCATATCCGGTAGACCGATATCGAGTAGCACAACCTGCGGGTGGAAAACTTGAGCCCGCTCTATTGCTTTCATGCCGCAATCGGCTATTTCGACTTCATGACCTTTTGCCTGCAACAGCATCATCATACTTTCGGCCGCGTCGGCATAGTCATCCACAACCAGAATGCGGAGTTTAGGCGTCGGTAATACAGGTTCGGCCAGCGCGGGTTCGGCAGCAGACGAATCCATCGGCAATGCCGGCAGTCGCACTTTAAATGAGCTGCCTTGACCAATGCCGCCGCTCGCTGCGGTGACCGTGCCGCCATGTATTTCCACCAGCCGACGCACCAGCGTCAAGCCAATGCCCAAGCCGCCCTGAGAATAGGCCAAGCTATGGTCGGCTTGGGAAAAAAGGTCGAAGATATGGGGCAGAATATCAGCAGAGATACCGATGCCGGTATCCTTGACTTCAATCACGGCATTGGCATCTTCACGCATCACGTTCAACATAATTTTACCGCCCTCACCGGTATACTTGGCGGCGTTGTTTAAGAGGTTAGACAGCACTTGCGCCAGCCTGACACGATCGCCGATAAGCCATTGCGGCGGCGTAGTCTGGGAAATAATCAGTTCCTGCTTACGGGACTCGATCAGCGGACGGCTGGTTTCAACAGCATTATTTATAATATCGTTAAGCTCGAAACGCTCAAGCTCCAACCTGACTTTGCCCTGCATGATGCGAGCCACGTCCAATAAGTCGTCAAGCAGCCGCACCATATGAGTCACTTGGCGATCGATAACATCGCTGCTCCATGCCAGCTGAGACGTTGTGGTTTTCTGCATTTTCAGCAGCTGCACGGCATTGCGGATGGGCGCCAGCGGATTGCGAAGCTCGTGGGCCAGCATCGCCAGAAACTCGTCTTTACGGCGGTCAGCCAGGCGTAGCGCTTCTTCGGCACGCTTGCGCTCGGTAATGTCGGTCGCCACGCCCAGCAGCTTGGTACAATGATCGTCGTCGATTAGCGGAATCTTGACCGTGCTGTACCAATGCAGGGAACCATCGGCATGCGTGACTTTTTCCTCCGGGATGATCTTGGGCTTACAAGTGCTTATGATCTCAATGTCATTTTTATAAAACTGAGCTGCTTCGTCAGTGTTGGGATTGACGCTCTCGCTGGTTAAGCCGATCAAATTTTCAATGCTGGTGCCACAAAACCGGGCTAAAGCTTCATTGCCTAAAAGAAACCGCCCCTCCGCGTCTTTGACAAAAATCACACTGGGCACGGCATCGATGACTTGTCTGAGGAAGGCGCGTTCATGTTGCAATGCCTCTTGGCTGTTTTTGATATCGGTAATATCTTCACTCGTTCCGAAACCGCCTAATAGCGCTCCATGCTCGTCAAATTCCAGCTCAGCCAGTTCACGCACCCATTTGACGTTTCGGTCCACTATAATTCGGTGTTCGATATCGTAAGGTTTGCCGGTAAGGGCATCTTGCCATGTCGCATCGACTAACTCCCGGTCTGCCGGGTGGACAGCATTAAGAAAAGATTGATAGGTTAAAGGCGTGTCTTTAGGTAGACCAAAAATTCGGAAATTTTCATCAGACCATTCCAATATATTATTGCGAACGTTCATTCGCCAGCTGCCGACATGAGCAACTGCCTGGGCACGGTTCAGGTCCATCTGACTCTCACGCAAAGCATTTTCAATTCGTTTATGTTCGGTGATATTGGTGCTCACAGTGCCAAAGCCAACTATTTTGTTGCTTGAGTCCTTCAGGGCGAAGACGTTATAGATCATCCACAACGCTGCTCCGGTTTTGAAATGCCGGAAGCGGATTTCGACATCCCCACTGCCGTTCTCGAATACTGTCGGAAAGAACTGATCCACAATAAATGCCTGGTCTTCCGGAAAAAAGAAGTCCTCGACAGGTGTTTTAAGAGCCTGTTCGAGACTGTCCAGGCCGACCAGACGCAGTCCGGCCTCGTTAATAAAAAAAGGTATGCCTTGGGTATCGCACATGCCAATAAACTCGGTGCTGCTTTTAGTCAGTGAAATATATAAGTCCCGCTCTGCTTGAGTCCGGTTGTGCTCGGAAATTTGCTGTTTAAGCTGTTCCTCGCGATCCATGACCCTATGTAATATTTGTTGCTCCTGATTGTGCAGGCGGGTAATCAATAAGCTGGACATCGCGCCTATGCCAACCAAAAGCACAAGACGCACTATTTCGCTAGGTTGAGCTATATAAAACGAACTATAAGGCTCAGTTAAAAAATAATCGCTGGTTGCCGCACTTAACAGCGTAATAAAAAGCCCGGCTCTTAACCCTCCGTACCAAGCGGCGTAAGCGATCAAGACTAAAAAAACTAATTGCTGTGACGGGCCTCCAAAAGTGAGCTGCAGCCATTTTAAAATAAACAAAATCGCCGCAGTTCCCAATATTGCAGCGATATAGATGTTGTTGAAAAAAACTTTAATGGGAACCTCTCATAGCTTTTCCATAACATGCTTCAATGCATGTTGTTAAAAAGTCATATAAAGAATTTTTAACATTGAATAAGTGGAGGTTCTTGGTCAAAGATCCGGCAAATATTGGGGAAGATGTTGGCGAATATCAGCGGCGCTCAACAGGGTGAGTTCTTTGTCGAGTTCGAGACGAACCCGTTTTTTAATCTGTTCCGGTAGATGGTTACGCAGCAAGCCAAGAAAAGAAGGGGGAGCAATAATCAGCAGTTGTTCAAACCGGTTTGTGTTATGAGCGTTTTCCAGATACTCAGTAATTCGATGTGCAAAATTGTCGGATTCATGTTTTTTCGGATCGGTAGGTTGCTCAAAAGCATGTCCGACTGCATTGGAACTCTTGATTCTTCCAGGCAGATCGGACGTTATTTCCCGGTCGTGTAAACGACCTTCAGTATGGGATAAGTCTTCGATTTCCTCTAAAGGAGAAGAAGGCGTGTCAGCAGTAAAAATGCGTGCACGAGTATTATCAGCAACGAGTATCCAGGTCAATTTCATGGTTGTTCCCTCTGTGGCGGTTTTGTTTAAATAACACGCTACTTGCAACAATATTAAACTTCATCCGCTTTTGTATGACTGATAGTAGGTGTAGGCTTTATATTACATGTTGTAAGCTTTTAGGATAGAGAAATTATGGTCTTTAATCAATAAGTAATAATACTAAGCGGCTGAAGCTAATAGTAGGTTTGGTTAATTGCCTCTATCTTGGTCGCACGAAATCTTACGGACAGGGTAAAATAGATCATCCGTAACAGTAACGTGAATCAATTTTTCTAATTTCATGCAGCCGGCATTTGTCCATTTAAGACTTCACACTGAATTTTCCCTGGTAGACGGGATTGTCAAAATAAAACCCTTGGTTAAACGCCTGGCTGAGTTAAATATGCCGGCGATTGCAGTCACTGAACACGCTAACCTGTTCTCGCTGGTCAAATTTTATAAAGCGGCATTAGGGCAGGGCATCAAGGCGATAGCCGGTTCCGATGTACTGGTTTTTAATCCGGAAGATCCCGCTACGCCGTACCGGTTGACCTTGCTGGTCAACAATCACGCCGGGTATATCACGTTGACAGAACTGATTTCAAAGGCTTATCAGGAAGGCCAGCATCAGGGTGTGCCGATGCTCAGGCAAGAATGGATAGAAGCCAATCATAACGGTTTGATTGCGTTATCCGGCGCGATGAGCGGGTGTATAGGCAAGGCGCTGCTAGCCGAAAACCATGATGCGGCCAAACGGCTGGCCGAGTTTTGGGGAGGATTGTTCGAACAAAGCTTTTATCTGGAATTGCAACGGGTCGGCAAGCCGGAAGAGGAGCGTTATATTGCCGCCGCTGTCGAGTTGGCGTTGGAAACCGGTTTGCCGGTGGTGGCGACCAATGACGTGCGCTTTGTCTATCAACAGGATTTTGCGGCTCATGAAGTGCGGGTCTGCATCAATCAGGGTCGGGTGCTGGACGATACGCGCCGTCCCAAGGATTATACCGATCAGCAATATTTACGCAGCGTCGAGGAGATGCAGGCGCTGTTTGCCGATATACCCGAGGCGTTGGAAAACACCGTAGAAATCGCCAAGCGATGTAATTTAAAACTGACGCTTGGGCAAAATTTCCTGCCGGATTTTCCGGTACCCGAAGGCATGAACTTGGGCGAGTTTATGGCCGAAGAGTCGATGAAAGGCCTGGAACAGCGCTTGCAGCATCATCCGGCGGTAGGCAAAGGCACGGACGAGGAAAACCGGCGCGTTTACTACGAACGCCTGGATTTCGAGTTGAAAATGATCACCCAGATGGGTTTTCCGGGTTATTTCATGATTGTTGCCGACTTTATCCAGTGGGCTAAAAACAATTTAATTCCGGTCGGGCCGGGGCGGGGGTCCGGTGCGGGATCGCTGGTGGCTTATGCGCTTAAAATTACCGACCTCGACCCTATCGAATTCGACCTGCTGTTTGAGCGATTTTTGAATCCCGAACGGATTTCGATGCCCGACTTTGACGTGGATTTTTGTATGGATCGCCGGGATGAGGTGATCGATTATGTCGCCCGGAATTACGGCCGCGATCATGTCGCGCAGATCATCACCTACGGTTCGATGGCTGCGAAAGCGGTTATTCGCGACGTCGGGCGGGTGCTGGGTTTTGGTTACGGTTTCGTCGATCGATTATCCAAGCTGGTCCCGTTTGAAATCGGCATGACGCTGACTAAAGCACTAAAAGACAGTCCCGAACTGAAGCAGCTTTACGATACCGAAGAGGAGGTCAAGGCGCTGATCGATATGGCGCTGTCGCTGGAAGGCACGTCCAGGAATGCCGGAAAACATGCCGGCGGCGTGGTGATTTCGCCGACCAAGTTGACCGATTTTACGCCGCTGTATTGCGACCAGGACGGCAATAACCTGGTCACCCAGTTCGACAAAGATGACGTGGAAGCGGTCGGTCTGGTCAAGTTCGACTTTTTGGGCTTGCGTACGCTGACCATTATCGATTGGGCATTGCAGGACATTAACGCCAAACATAAGAAACTGGGCAAGCCGTTGGTCGATATAACGACCATTCCACGGGATGATCCGGCTTCCTATAAGCTGTTAACCGCAGCCCAAACCACCGCCGTGTTCCAGCTCGAATCGCGGGGTATGAAAGAGCTGATCAAAAAGCTCAAACCCGACTGCTTCGACGACATTATCGCGCTGGTGGCGCTGTTCCGTCCGGGGCCGCTGGAATCGGGCATGGTCGACGATTACATCAACGTCAAGCACGGCGCCAAAGCGGAGTACGCCCATTCGTTGCTGGAGCCGATTTTAAAGCCCACCAACGGCGTTATTCTGTACCAGGAGCAGGTGATGCAAATCGCTCGTGAAATGGCGCTGTATACGTTGGGCGGGGCGGACATGTTGCGCCGGGCGATGGGTAAGAAAAAGCCGGAGGAAATGGCCAAGGAGCGGGATAAATTTACCGCCGGTGCGATAGAAAACCAGGTCGATGAAAAAATCGCCACTTACGTGTTCGATTTGATGGAAAAGTTCGCCGGTTACGGTTTCAACAAGTCGCATTCCGCCGCTTACGCGCTGGTGGCCTATCAAACCGCCTGGCTGAAAGCCCATTATCGGCCCGAGTTCATGGCCGCGGTGCTGTCTGCCGATATGGACAACACCGACAAGGTGGTGATTTTGATTGAAGAATGTAAACAGATGAAACTGGAAGTTTGTCCGCCGACCATCAATGTTTCTAAATATAAATTTACCGTTAACGATGCGGGCCATATCGTTTACGGTTTGGGCGCGCTAAAAGGAGTAGGCGAGGCAGCCATTGAAGAAATGCTGATCGAGCGGGAAACTTACGGACCGTTTTCAGGCCTCTATGATTTATGTAAGCGGGTGGATTTGCGCAAGTTTAACCGGCGGGTGCTGGAGGCGTTAATACGCGCCGGAGCTTTCGATGAATTCGATGATAATCGGGCAGGGCATCTGGCGGAGCTGCCCACGGCATTAAAAGTCGCCGAACAGCACGGAAAAAATGCGCAAACAGGCCAGAACGATTTATTTGGCCTGGCGGTTAATGCCGACTCTGCGGATGATGCAGACGCTTATTCCACTGGGGTTGAGCCCTGGTCGGAAAATGAACGGCTGGCTGCGGAAAAGCTGGTTCTGGGTTTGTTTTTAACCGGGCACCCGATCAATCAATACGAGGCTGAATTAAGGCAATTTACCAACGGAACCATAGAGTCGCTGTTGGCGAATGTAGAACGATCCAAAAGCAGGAAAATGGAAGCCCGAACGGCTGGATTGGTCGTCGAAGTGCGCACACGTCAGACCAAGAACGGCAAGATCATGGGTTTTGCGACGATTGATGACCGAACCGGCAGGCTTGAAATTGCGGCTTTCGGCGAAGTTTACGAAAAATACCGGGGCATCTTCTCCCGCGACAGTTTGTTAATTGCCGAGGGTGCGCTGGGTGTTGACGATTATTTGGGCACATTGCGCTTAACCGTCGAAAAACTGTACAGCATGGAGCAGGCCAGAGAAGCTTTTGCCCGGAGTATCCAGTTGGTATGGAATGCGGTGGACGACGATGGTTTTGTGGCGAAGTTGATCGCCGTTCTGGAACCTTTTAAAGGCGGCGGCTGTCCTGTGGGTATCGCTTATACATCAAAGGTTGCAAAAGCCAATCTACAGTTGGGAGATGAGTGGCGCGTTCATCCCACTGATGAACTGGTTGCTCGATTGAGAGCGTTGCTGGGAGGCGAGGCTGTAGAGGTGAGGTACAGGTAGAAAAGAAAGGAGCTAAAGATAGCAGCTGCCCTGTATAGCCATTCGGGGCGTCATGTTTTTAGTTGATGAAGATCGGGGCAGTGTTGCCCCGATCTTCGTTTTATTATTCCGTTTCTTGCCTTACCACTTCAACTGGTTTTGGCGCCGCTTCAACCGGTTTTGGTGTTGGGGCTGGCGTTGCTGCCGGTGCGGCGATAACTGCCGGTTTTCTGGCTTCTGAATCTTGGTTGCCAGTGTCCGCATGGCTGGGGGCATTAGCCGGAGATTCAGGACGTTCGGTTCTTTCCACTCTTTTGGCAAAATCATTATCATAAGAGCGGGGAGCCGTTGGGCGCGATTCGTCGTTGCTGTCGCTGGACGCTTCAGAGACGGTATTTGAATCGCCATTTGTTTCAGGCTTTTTATAGTTTGGATTACGCGGCCTTCTACGATTCGGTCCTCTTCTGGCATTATTCCTTTTGGGATGCTCTCCGGCAACAAGAGCAAGTTCCGGTGCGCTGGAAATAGCCTCGCTAACCTCAACCGCTTCAGTTTTAACCTGTTCGGTTTTTGCTACAGGCAAATTAGCCGGATCGAGATTACGCTTTACGTTTCTATTTTGACCGCGTGGAGGACGGTTTTGGCGAGGAGCGTCCGGGTTTTGTTCAGGCTTTGGTTTTTGTGCCTGTTCCGGCGCTTGAACTTGTTCCTGATTGGGCGTGGGATTTTGACCGCGTCCTTGACCACGTCCGCGGCCGCGGCCTCTTTCCTGGTTTTGACCTTGGCCGGGTCTGTTACCTCTGTTTTTATTCGGTTGACTCTCGTCAATCGCCTTGGTTCTTTCAATAGTTTGAACGGTACCCGCCGTTCTGGCCTTAGGCTCGGCACTGCCGGCATTGGAACCTATCAGTTTATGCCAGAAGCGTTGAATCAGGCTGGCTGATTCATTCTTGTTTTGCACCGGCGCAGGAGAGTCATGCAGGAATTCCTTGACTGCGGGTTTTGCTGTGCTCGGTTTTACTTGCTGGGCAAATTCAGGGATAGTGATGTCTTCCGCTTTGATTTGTAAATAGCTGGCTTTGCCATTTTCGCCGGACTCTTTTTCCTTGATGCGTTCAATGTCATAGGCCGGTGTTTCCAAATGCTTGCTGGGCAGGATCACAATGCCGACTTTCAGCCTGTTTTCAATTTGCTCAATGGCGCTGCGTTTTTCATTTAATAGGAACGTCGCGCACTCGATAGGCAAGTGGGCAATGACTTTTTCGGTGCCTTTCTTCATCGCTTCTTCTTCAAGAATACGCAGAACGGAAAGTGCGACCGATTCTACATTACGAATCGTACCTTGGCCTTTGCAACGCGGGCACGGTAGTTGAGTCGAGTCGCCGAGCGAAGGACGCATCCGTTGCCTGGACATTTCCAATAGGCCGAAACGCGAGATGCGGCTGGTCTGAATACGCGCGCGGTCGATTTTAAGGGCGTCGCGCAGGTGATTTTCAACGGTTTTCTGGTTTTTATTGGACATCATATCGATGAAGTCGATAACAAACAGGCCGCCCAAATCCCGTAGTCTCAGTTGGCGGGCAATTTCATCGGCCGCTTCGAGATTGGTATTTAATGCCGTTTCTTCGATATCGCTGCCTTTGGTGGCGCGTGCCGAATTGATGTCAATAGAGGTCAGTGCTTCGGTATGATCGATGACCAGCGAACCGCCGGACGGTAACGATACTTCCCGGCCATAAGCCACTTCAATTTGGGACTCAATCTGATAGCGGTTAAACAGCGGGACAGCGTCCTGATACAGTTTTGCCTTGGGCAAAAAGTGCGGCATGACTTGTTTTAAGAAGTTTTGCACCAGTTTGAAAGAGTCTTCATTGTCGATCAAAATCTCGTCAATATTACCGCGCAAATGGTCGCGTAAAGCTCTAATGATAACGTTGCTTTCCTGAAAGACCAGAAACGGTGCGGCATGTTCACTGGCAGAGCGTTCTATGGCTTCCCAGAGTTGCAGCAAATAGTTTAAGTCCCATTGCAGTTCTTCGACATTTTTGCCGCATCCGGCCGTTCTAACAATGAGTCCCATGGTTTCAGGAATCTCAAGCGCCGCCATGACTTCACGTAGGTCACTGCGGGTTTCGCCTTCTATGCGCCGTGAAATACCGCCCGCTTTAGGGTTGTTGGGCATCAACACCAAATAGGTGCCGGCCAGGCTGATATAAGTGGTTAAAGCTGCGCCTTTATTGCCGCGTTCTTCTTTTTCAATCTGAACAACAATTTCCTGACCTTCTTTAATCAGGTCTTTTATGGCTGGACGACGGCCGTCGTTTTCGACGCCATCTTGCAGTTGACGGTAGAGGGGAGAGATTTCTTTGAAAGGTAAAAAGCCGTGTTTTTCAGCGCCGTAGTTTACGAAAGCCGCTTCCAGACTGGGTTCTACGTGGGTTACTATGCCTTTGTAAATATTAGACTTTTTTTGTTCTTTCGAAGGTACTTCTATGTCAAAATCATATAGTTTTTGACCGTCTACCAAAGCAACTCGCAGTTCTTCCGGCTGCGTAGCGTTGATAAGCATTCTTTTCATTCAATATTCCTTGTTGTGTCCTGCTCCATGGTCAGATTTTACTGAACAGACTGGTTTTGGTTATCGTGTTTGTGTAGAGGGGTCTGCTAAAGCCGCTCTTACATAACTTAGTTTTTACGGTTTTAATGTTCCGTTTCTGCGTGTTGTCGTTGGTATCCCGCCCTTCACTTAGGTGAAGGCCGTGGATAGTTGCACGGACAGAGTCTAAGCAAATAAATATTTTTTCAGTCTTGGTTGTAAATTCCGTCTTAAACAGGAGTTATAAATCGTTCGTCTAGGGTCGAACGATGAACCCGAAAATCTTAAGATGATGAGCCGGCGTAAGAGTTAATCGCCAGGTTAATCATCATCGAGTAATGCTCCAAAGCAGTTTTGTTAGCGAAAACAGGAGCAAAAGCATGTTTTTTATATTAAAAAAACTTGCTTAATATAACAATCTTATTGCTATACATCAATTTAAAGAATCAATCATAGCCGGATACTGGTATTATTTGCATTATGAATAATGAAGAAAAAAGCGTAACCCCCAAAGTTCAACTGGTCGAAATCACTGAAGATTTGTGCGATCAACGGTTGGATAATTTTTTAATTGCCCGCTTGAAAGGCGTGCCTAAAAGCCGAATTTACCGGATTGTTCGTAAAGGTGAAGTGAGGGTTAATAAAGGACGCGTCGATGTTAAATATCGTCTGGTTACCGGCGATATCGTCAGAATTCCTCCGGTCAGGGTGGCCGAACGTAGCGAAGAATCGTATGTTCCACAGGGTTTGCAAGCGGCTTTGCAGCAGGGTATTTTGTTTGAAGATGAGGGCTTCCTGATCGTTAACAAACCGGCCGGTTTTGCCGTGCATGGCGGTAGCGGCGTGAGTTCCGGTATTATCGAAGGCCTACGCCTGATAAGGCCGGAAGCGCATTTTTTGGAGCTGGTTCACCGACTCGATAAAGACACCTCCGGCTGCCTGATCATTGCCAAAAAACGTAGTGCGTTGAAACTGTTGCACGAGTTGTTTCGCGACAATCATATCCATAAAACTTATGTGGCCTTGCTCGCAGGGCAATGGGCGAGAAAAAAGCTGGTCGTCACCGCGCCCTTGCTAAAAAATGTCAGTAAAGGCGGTGAACGTATGGTTGTTATCAGCCAAGCCGGTAAAGAGGCCGAGACGCTGTTTCGCCGTTTGAAATTATTTAGCGATTCGACGCTGGTCGAGGCCTCGCCAAAAACCGGGCGTACCCACCAAATACGCGTTCACGCCGCAAGCCTTGGGCATCCGATTGTCGGTGACGAGCGTTATGGCAGAGATGAAATCAACCGTGGATTTAAGGGCCGAGGCTATAAGCGCATGTTCCTGCACGCGGAAAAATTAAAATTTCAGCACCCTGTGACCGGGGAGCCGTTAACCATTTTGGCGCCTTTGCCTCAGCCATTGGAAGATTTGTTAAAACATGAAGAACAAGTTTGATTTAATCATATTCGACTGGGACGGTACCCTGATCGACTCGATAGACTGGATCGTACATTGTCTGCAAACGGCAGGAAAACAGTGCGGCTGCGATATTCCCGAAACTCAGGCGGCAAAGGATGTGATCGGCCTGAGCATTAGAAACGCCTGTAGCGCGCTATTTCCCGGTGTTGATCAGGAAA
Organism: Methylobacter sp.; assembly: GCF_036845245.1. NCBI lineage: Bacteria > Pseudomonadati > Pseudomonadota > Gammaproteobacteria > Methylococcales > Methylococcaceae > Methylobacter > Methylobacter sp. The sequence goes on along the minus strand of NZ_DAIUEH010000010.1, from coordinate 12,786 downwards.
CGCTGACGCAATTAACCGTCTGTTACCAGCAAACTTATTTATCCAGACAATTAGGCCGGGAAGATTTATTCCCCGGCGTTTATGAGATGTTGGTCGAACTGAAACAGACAGGTTATCAGCTGGCTGTTGCTACCGGTAAAACCAGGGCGGGTTTACAGCAGGCCTTACAGGCGACAGACACGGAAGACTTATTCTGCATCACCCGTTGCTCCGATGAAACCGCCTCTAAACCGGACCCGCTAATGTTGCAGCAGATTATGCAGCATACTAATGCGGCGAATGACCGTAGTTTAATGGTCGGCGATTCCACCCATGACTTGCAAATGGCGATGAATGCCCAAATATCATCCATAGCAGTGTCATGCGGAGCGCATCCGGAAGACATATTGCAACGATACAGTCCGTTGATGTGCTTACAGCAGCCGGCAGAATTATTGAATATTATTAGAGGTTAACAAGGCATGGACAATCAGAACACACCAGAAATTACGCGCGAATCCGGCTGGGAGCGAGAGGTTATTGAAAAACTGGCTCTTTCTGCAATCACCGAACAAACAAGAGCAAGACGTTGGAGCATTTTCTTTAAGAGCTTGATGTTCGCGTATTTGGTCGCCTTGCTCGGAATGGCTATGTATCCAAAGTTTAGCCAGAATATTGGCGGTAATAATAAAGATCATACAGCTGTTGTCGATGTGGTCGGCATGATTGCCGAAGGCAAAGATGCCAATGCCGACAGCATTATCGAAAGTTTGAGAAATGCAGTCAAAGACAAGCACACCAAAGGTATTATTCTGCATGCAAATTCGCCTGGCGGCAGTCCGGTGCAGTCGTCTTATGTTTATGAGGAAATCAAGAAAATTAAAAAAGAACATCCAGATTTGCCGATTTATGCGGTGGTCAGCGATATTTGCGCATCGGGTTGTTACTTTATTGTCTCGGCCAGCGACAAGATTTTTGTGAATCCTTCCAGCCTGGTGGGTTCTATCGGCGTATTGATGGATGGCTTCGGTTTTGTCGATGTCATGCAAAAGCTGGGCGTGGAGCGCCGCTTATTCACCGCAGGCGCGCATAAAGCCATGCTTGATCCCTTTTCGCCATCGAAAGAAGACGAAACTCATTATATACAGAGCCTGTTAAATCAAGTGCACCAGCAATTTATCGGTGCGGTTAAAGCCGGTCGCGGTGACCGGCTTAAAGAGAATCCCGACATGTTTTCAGGATTGGTCTGGACAGGCGAAGAAGGCGTGAAGCTGGGTATAGTTGACGGCGTCGGCAATCAGGACTATGTCGCCAAGGAACTGATCGGTGCAGAAACACTGGTTGACTTCACTCGGCAAGAACAGTTGTTCGATAAAATCGCAGGCAAGTTGGGGGCATCTTTCGGACAAGCAATCGGTAGTATGGTTCAAGGCGTGTCGTTGCATTAAATGTTCAGTAGCGATTCAGGGGCATCGGTTAAAATGCTCTTTGCTCAAAGCATTTTGAAAAACGCATTGGGTAGGGTGACGATGGATTTGTGCTCAACACAATTCCGTGGTTTTTAAATTACAAAGCGAGCTTTAAACTCCGGCATCTGTGATTTTGGAGTCCAAAGCTTGCTTTGGTCGTTCAAAGCCTAAGAGTTGGCCTCGCCGTATCTTTTGGGCTGATAACTCTGGATTGCCTATGAGAAATTTGCTTAAAGTAGCTGTACTTCTGTTGACGTTTGCCAATTGTTGTTTTGCAGAAAACAACCTGTTGGCAACCATCAGTTTGGATGAGGCTACCAAACAAATAATCGAAGGCACCTACAACAAAGTATTGGCCGCGCAAACGGAAATAATTGATGGCAAAGCAGTGCATGTCATTAAAGTACTGACGCCGGATGGCCGTATCCGGTATTACAAAATTGATGCCGAAACCGGTCAATTAGTCAATTAACCTCACGCATAAGCAGACTAAAAACATGCGTATTCTAGTTGTTGAAGATGAAGAAAAACTCTGCGAGCAGATCCAGCAATTCTTTGCGGATAAAGGTTTTGCCGTTGATACTGCAAATACCGGTCGCGACGGCTATTACATGGGTAAGGAATATCCTATTGATGCCGCCGTTATCGATATTGGTTTGCCCGATTTTTCCGGCATTGAACTGATCAAGCGCTTACGTAAGGATAAAGTCACAGTTCCCATCCTGATTTTAACCGCCAGAAGCCGGTGGCAGGAAAAAGTAGAGGGGCTGGAAGCGGGAGCGGATGATTATCTGGTTAAGCCTTTTCATTATGAAGAGTTGCTGGCCAGGATTAATGCGTTGATAAGGCGCTCGGCCGGAGTGGCTCATCCGGTATTAACCCATGACAACATTGAACTGGATACTGTGGCGCAAGAAGTGACCGTGTCCGGGGTCAAGCTGGAATTAACCGCTTATGAATACAAGGTATTGGAGTACCTGATGTTCCGCAAGGGCGAAGTGGTTTCAAAATCCGTTTTGACGGCGCATATTTATGATGAAGACTTTGAACGCGACAGCAATGTTCTTGAGGTTTTTATCGGTCGATTAAGAAAAAAGCTTGATCCCGACGGTACGCGTAAACCCATTGAAACCTTGCGTGGCCGAGGTTACCTGATTCATGCCGAGCGCGATTGAGTCAGTTCTCAAATATATTTTTCTTATTGATGAAAGGTAAGTTCTTGGGATACCTATTTATTAAGAACTTACGATCCGTGTTTATTCCTAAAGGCCTTGAGTGCAGATTAAATCATTAAGCTTTCGACTGCTGGTTTCGGCCGGCCTTGTGCTTGCAGCATTCTTTGCTTTGGCATCGGTGGTGCTTGAACAGGGCTTTCGTGAGAGCGCCGAACAGGCTTTAAAGGAAAAGTTACAGGTTTATGTGTATTCGCTGCTATCGGCCGCCGAACTTAAAAATTCCGGTGATTTAAGCATGCCGGCCAATTTGCCTGAGCCACAGTTTGCAACTCCGGGCTCCGGTCTTTACGGCTTTATACATTTGGCAAAAAAAAATCTGGTATGGCGTTCGCCATCGGCTATCGGGCTCAATATAGAGCCCCCGCCGGAATTAAGCGCGGGCAATTCTGCATTTTTGTTAGCCGAGCATGATCGTTATGCGCTGCATTACGCGGTCATCTGGAAAAATGTAGCCGGCGTGGAGCGCGAATATATCTTTACTGTTACTGAAGACGCCCAGTTTGTCAGCAATCAGGTGGAGCGGTTTAGAAAAACCTTAAGAGTCTGGTTATTGGCTTTAGGATTGGTGTTAATAGCGATTCAACTGACCTTGTTGCGCTGGAGCATAAAGCCTTTGCGGATTATCGTAAAAGATCTTGAGGCGATAGAAAAGGGCCGCAAAACCCATTTGGACGGGGACTATGCAACCGAACTGGAAGGTCTTGCCGGTAATCTTAACGCCTTTATCAACAGTGAGCGGGCGCATCTGGAGCGTTATCGCAATGCCTTGGCAGACTTGGCGCACAGCCTGAAAACGCCGCTGTCGATATTACGCGGCTGTGTCGAATCGTTCAGTGTCAATAAAGAAACGGTAAAAGAGCAGATTTTCCGCATGAATGAGATCGTCGAGTATCAATTACAGCGGGCTGCGGCAAAAGGCGAACATAAAACCTCCGGAGCCGTCGATTTATCGGTAATTATCAAAAAAATAAGCGCATCGCTGAATAAGGTTTATATCGACAAAAACATGATTTTCGATATGACAATAGCGGAACAAAGCCTGGTTTATTATGACGAAGGCGACCTGTATGAAATAGCCGGAAACCTGATGGATAACGCCTGCAAGTGGTGCAGGCATACAGTGAAAATCAGCGTCTCCCTGAACCAACGTAAAGGCAGGAAGAATTTTGCAGTATTACTGGAGATTGAAGACGATGGGCCGGGGATTCCGGCCGGGAAACTGGCTGAAATTCTAAAAAGAGGCGTTCGCGCCGATGAAAATATTCATGGGCACGGTATCGGCATGGCCGTCGTTCATGGATTAGTCGGGTTGTTGGGCGGACTATTGGAAGGCAAAAAGAGTGAAACCTTGGGCGGAATGAAATGGAGCGTTTATTTGGCATGATTCGCTCCACGCCGATTTCAGGGTAGTGCGGAACGGGATAAATTGTGTAAAGCCGCGCTTATGACACCTGCTTCAACATACCCATACCGTTAGGCTTTTTAACGACCTGCAGTTGGGCTTTAAAGCGTTTTTGAACCCCTTCAACATGAGAAATAACGCCGACGGTTTTTCCGTGGGTATGCAGGCCTTCCAGCGTGCTGATGACTGTGTAAAGCGTTTCCGCATCCAGGTTACCGAAGCCTTCATCGAGAAATAGCGAATCCACGGACTTGCCGCTATTGGCTAACTCGGAAAGTCCCAACGCCAGCGCCAGACTGACTACAAAACTCTCGCCGCCGGACAAGGTTTTGGGCAGCCGGTGTACATTGCCTTGGTAAGTATCCTCAACTGCCAATGCCAAGCCCTGTTCGCTGGGCATTTGCCGCAGATAATAACGGCCGCTGACTTTTTCCAGCACAGCATTGGTTTGGGATAATAACTGTTCGGCTACGCGTTGCTGAACCCGACGACGAAAAGCCATGCCGCTTTCCTCGGCTATTTGAGCGGCTTCGGCACTGCATAGACGGACAACTTCTTCCTGATCCTGTAATTGCGCCAGAATCTTATCGGTTTTTTGCTTAAGTTGCTTTTGCTCGTTCAACAGCTGTTTAAGACGTTGTGCTTCCAGATCGGCTATCGCCCGTTTTTCGGTCACGCTTTTTAGTTGGGCATCCAACTGCTCCGGATTTAGCTCAGTTGCAACCAGTGTATTTTCTGTCTCCAGCTCGAGTCGGCTTTTTTCCAGCTCTATGGTTTTGGCGTCGATTTCCTGTTCCAGTTCCGCCAGATGACGTTCCAGTTCCGGCTGATGTTGCAGCAGCTCCAATATTTCAGTCAGCTCATGCAGGCTGGTAAATTGCGTTCCCTGGATTTTGTTTTGCAATGCCTGCTTCAATACGTCGAGCTCGGCTTCCTGCTTGGTAATCAGCTGTTCTTTTTCGGCAATCAGTTTTTGTTTTTCAATTAATGCCAAATGTAAGCCGACGGTTTCTTCGCTTTGTAATTGCTGATTGTAACGCTCAAGTTTTTCATTACATGCGGCTATTTCAATTTGGCAGTGCCCGGCTTTTGCTTTTAATGTTTCCAGTTCCTCGGCTAAGCTTCTTTGCCGGAAAGCATAGCTTTGATAATCCTGGCGACGCGCATTCAGCCGGTCAAACAGCGCATCCTCTTTGCCTTTAGCGGGCATTTTTTCGCCCAGTAAGGCTAATTGTGCAATGACTTTGTCGGCTAGTTGTTGCTCTTCCTGCTGACGGGTAGCCAATACGGCGTCGTAATCGATTTCTTCGTTCGGACGTTGCCGCCATTCGGCATCCAGCTGTTGGGTGTTTAGCTGTAAGCGTTCAACCGTGGCTTCGCTCTTGGCGATCAAGGCTGCCAGCTGCTCGATACCGGCCTGTTTTTTTCGATAGTCGGCAATCACGCCGGTGATGGTTTTTAATGCGCTGATTTCGGACTTTAACCGGTGTTGCAGCAAGCCTAATTTATTGATTTTCAGGTCTTCGCTTGCCGTGTTAAGCCGGTTGCTCAAGGTTTGCCATTGGGATTTAATCTTAATCTGTTCTGTCTGGTTGGCCTGATTTTTTTCCGCCAGTTTTCGTGCTGTTTTAAGCTGTAGTTCCAGCTTGCCGGCAGCGATCATTAAGGCTTTTATTTTTGCCTTTTGATCCGTTAGAGCTTGTTGAGAGTTGGCTTCTTTCGGTGGATGCTGGCTATAAGGGTGCTTTAATGCGCCGCATAAAAAGCAAGGCTCGCCATCGACAAGATGCGGGCGCTCTGCGGCCATTTTTCTTAGCAATGTTTCACGGAAAACAGCGGTTTCCAGCGTGAGTTTAATATTTTCTTCCCGGCCGGTTTCTTGTTTTATGACTGCAAGCTCGGATTCCAGCTCTTCAATATCATGGTTCGGCTGCTCTTTGCGACCGAACAGTCCGAAAAAGCTAAAACCGCTTTTGGACAGTTTTTGATAAGCTACAGCCAGATTATAAAGTGCCCGAAAATCATTAACCCGCTCTTGTTGCTCTCGTTGAAACTCTTCAAGTTCAGCCAGGTTTTTACCCTGAGCCAGTCCTTCCAGCGCCTTTTCTGCCAGCGGTAGTTTGTGTTTTAATTCGGCAATTCTTTTATTTTCCTGCGCAATCGCAGATTTGTTATTTTTTAGTGATGCCGCCGTATTTTTTGACCATCTGGTAAATGTTTTTTGTTTTTCTTTCAGCCCAAGCAATTCAGCCCTGAGATTTTTTAATCGGCCTGTTTCGGGAAAGCTTGCCAGCAAAGATTCGTCCGCGGCGTGCTCTTCCAGCCATTTTGACACGCTAGCAAGATTGGCTGTCTTATCATCAATTTGTATGTCTAATGACTGCCATAATTCTGATTCCGATTGTTGCTGGGAAGTCAGCTGACCTATTTGCGCTCTGATTCCGGATAGGGTTTGTCCTTGTTCGGTAACTGATTTATGGGGCAATCTATCCGGAGCTGATCCTGTGCCGATATGGTTTTGTATCTGCTTAAGTTCGCTCCGGAAATCCGCCAGTATTGTTTTACTCTGATGAACTTCATGATTTTTTTCCTTAATCACGTCCAAATCGTCTTTAAAGAGCAGTGCGTCCTGGGCTATCGTCAGCTGATCCAGCTTTTGCTGCTCGCTTGATGCCGATGCTTTGGTTTGTTGCAGGGCTTTGTCCTGATCGGCAATCCGGCTTTGCAGGATTAACACATTCTGCAGCGAGGTTTTCTGCTGTTTCAGGCTGCTTTGCTCCTCCCGTAGCTCGGCCGATTGATCAATAAAATCGATCAAATCATGCTCGCAGGCTTCCAGCTTTTCCGGTTCCATGATCGGTATGACCGATAAATCCTGTTTTAAATAATCCAGGCGTTGTTGTGCGTCAGAGGCTTTTTTATTGACTTCGTTTTTATAGTCCGCATAAATATCGGTGCTGATGATTTTTTCCAGAATATCCATGCGCTCATTGTCCAGCGCGTTCAGGAATGCGGCAAAATCGCCCTGCGCCAACAGTATTGAACGGGTGAAGTTACGGAAATTCATTCCGGTAATTTCAGTAATTCGTGCGCATACTTGCTGGGATGTGGTTGCCAGCACTTCGCCGTCGCTCAAACGGGTCAGTTTCATTTCAGGTGGCGTTAATTCAGCTTCCGGGGCCGCGTCATGCCTTTGTGCATGCCAGCTGGAGCGGTATTTCACCTTATCCAGGGTAAATTCAATTTCCGAAAAACACTCCGCCGTGTGTTGGGTCATCACATGTCCGGCAGGCCGGTCAAAACGGAAAGTCTCGCCATACAGGCCCAGCGTAATGGCATCTAAAATACTGGATTTTCCGGATCCGTTAGGACCGGTAATCGCAAAAACTCCGGTGTCTGAAAAAGGCGATTGTTCAAAATCAATCCGGTTCTCGCCTTCCAATGAGTTGATATTTTTAAAATGAATATTGAGTATTTTCATTGGTTGACGACTTTAAGTTTTTGCAACAGCTGGGGATTTCTAAATAAAACATTATAACGCTGTCTGGCGATTTTTTCCCACCTATGCGACATGCTGTAATAAGCCGGAAATATAATGACTGAAGCAAAATAGTTGAGAGATAACTGATGAGTCAAAACATTGCCCGTGACTCTAGCGTTCCAAAATTAAATAAAACATCTGCTAAAATGGCGCAAGGAGGAAATTTAATGCTGAAAAAAACTTTACGTTGGCTGCTGACCTTGATTTACAAGGTTGAAATCAAAGGGCTGGACAACTACAAAAATGCCGGAAAACGCGTTCTGATCATATCCAACCACACTTCTTTTCTGGATCCGTTACTGTTGGGTGTATTTCTACCCGATGAAATCACTTTCGCGATCAATACCCAGATCTCCGAGCGTTGGTGGTTAAAGCCTTTTCTGAGGTTATCCCGCGTTTTCCCGATGGATCCGACCCATCCTTTATCCCTGAAAGATTTGATTCATCATTTGCAGCACGATACGCGCACCGTTATTTTTCCTGAAGGACGCATTACCGTAACCGGTTCGTTGATGAAAATCTACGACGGCACCGGTATGGTTGCCGATAAGTCCGAAGCGGCCATCTTGCCTGTACGGATTGAGGGGGCTGAATATACGCACTTTTCCAGGTTGCGCAATATCGTTCGCTTGCGTTTATTTCCCAAAATTACTATCCAGATTTTGCCTCATACTTTCGTTTCCCCGCCTCAAGGCTTGACCGGCAAAAACCGTCGCAAATACAGCGGGCATGTTTTGGCCGATATTATGACCGAAATGATGTTTGCGACCAGTCATTACCGGCAAACCATCTTCGCCAGTCTGCTTGAAGCGCGCAAAATACACGGCGGCAAACATACTGTTGCCAATGATCTGGAGCGAATTCCATTATCCTATGACAATTTAATTACCCGAACCGTTGTCATCGGTAATGCTTTAAAGAAGATTACGGTCGAGGGAGAAAATATCGGGGTTTTTTTACCCAATTCGACCAAGACCCTGTCGGTTATTTTGGGCCTGCAGCTTTATGGCAGGGTGCCGGCCATGTTGAATTTTTCCACCGGTTCGGCCGGTATGGTTTCTGCTTGTAACATTGCCCAAGTCAAAACGGTTTTGACTTCCCGCCGGTTTATAGAGTTGGGCAAGTTAACCGAGGAAGCCGATCACTTGGGCGAACAGGTTAAACTGGTTTATCTGGAAGATTTGGCCGCACGCCTGTCGGCTTGGGACAAGTTTCAGGCGTTGCTGCAATGCAAAACCGCAAATATCTGGTACAAACACACCCAATACAGTCCTGACAGTCCGGCGGTGGTTTTATTTACCTCCGGCTCTGAAGGTACGCCCAAAGGCGTGGTGCTGTCCCACGCCAATATTCTGTCCAATCTTAAACAGCTGGAAGCCCGGATCAATTTTAATGCGCGCGACGTGGTGCTCAACTTTCTGCCGATGTTTCATTCTTTCGGCTTTACCGTCGGCACTATGCTGCCGATATTGCATGGCATGACCACTTTTTTTTATCCAACCCCTCTGCATTTCGCGGTCATTCCTGAAATCGCTTATGAAATCAGCGCCACCATTATGTTCGGCACCAATACCTTTTTAGCCGGATATGCTAAAAAAGCCCATGCCTATGATTTTTTTAATATGCGTTATGTGGTTGCCGGTGCGGAAAAATTGCAGGAAACCACTCGCCAACTCTGGGCGGATAAATTCGGCATACGCATACTGGAGGGTTATGGCGCGACCGAAACGACGCCTATCGCCTCCGTCAATACCCCGATAGACTTTAAAGCCGGGACTGTAGGGCGATTTATGCCGTCTATGGAATATAAACTGGAGCCGGTCGAAGGCATTGAAGACGCAGGCAGGCTGCACGTCAGTGGACCCAATATCATGCTGGGTTACCTGTTGGCCGACAATCCGGGCAAGCTGGTGCCGCCCAAATCGATCTATGGCGAAGGCTGGTACGACACCGGCGATATTGTGAATGTCGATAATGAGGGATTTATCAGCATTCGCGGCCGCAGCAAGCGCTTTGCCAAAGTCAGCGGTGAAATGGTCTCATTAACCGCAGTAGAGCAGTTGGCCTCCCATGCTTGGCCGGATGCGCATCACGCTGTCATCAGCCTGCCCGATCCCAAAAAAGGCGAGCAGGTTATTTTGGTCACCACCCAAAAACAGGCGACTGTCACTGACTTGGCGGCGGCATCTAAAGGTGTGGCTCAAATATCGTTGCCTAAAAAGATTTTGATTGTGGATGCGATTCCGGTGATGGCGACCGGTAAAACCAATTATATTGCAGTGACGGAACTGGCGGCCGGCAAGGTATAAAAGAGGCTAAAGGCTAAATTCTTAGGCGATGTCCGGTAAAGAATATACCTCGTATAATTTATTTTTTATTCACCACGAAGATACGAAGGACACGAAGTTTATGTTTTTTCTTCGCGCTCTTCGTGTCTTCGTGGTGAGAAAATAATGCGTAATTCGGGTATGTTCTTTCATGGAAACGGCCTTAAACCGCAATGCAAGTATTTTTTGCCCTTCGTCCTTCGCCTTTTGCCTTAAATAATTATGAACAAACAAATCTATCCGTTACTGATCGCCCAGTTCTTATCCGCATTTGCCGATAACGCTATTTTATTTACAGTGATTGCGATGGTGATGCAATCTACACAGCTGGCCAGTTGGTATGTTCCTGCTTTGCAGAGCGCGTTTTTGGTTGCTTTCGTATTACTTGCGCCATGGGTGGGCGGATTTGCCGATAATCATTCCAAATCCAGAGTGTTGATTATCGGCAACCTGATTAAAGCGGTGGGCGCAGCATTATTGCTGTGCAAAGTCGAACCGCTGATTGCTTATTGCGTGGTCGGAGTGGGTGCGGCCATTTACAGCCCGGCAAAATACGGTATTTTGCCGGAGCTGGCAGGACATGAATTTCTGGTTAAAGCGAACAGCTGGATCGAAGGCTCCACTATTTTGGCTATTTTGCTGGGCATGATGATAGGCGCCAAGGTCGCGGATTATTCGATAGCTTGGGCGCTGATTGGAACCATCGTCATTTTTATAATCTCTGCCTTGACCACTCTGTTTTTACCGGTCAGCATTGCCAAAAAGACGACTCCCGGTTCGGTATTGCTTATGTTTTGGCGGGAAATAAGCCTGTTTTTTACTACGCCTCGATCACGCTTTGCTATTCTTGGCGGGTCTTTATTCTGGGCTGCTGCGGGAACATTAAGAGTCATTATTGTTGCTTGGGCGCCGCTGATTTTATTGTCAAAAAATGCGTCTGAAATTGCGGAACTCACCTTATTTATCGCTATCGGCATCATAGCCGGATCAGCATTGGTGCCGGGACTCATTCCTCTTGAACATTTACGGCGGGCCAGAGTCCCCGCTTATTTAATGGCTTTATTTATCGTTGCGCTGAGCCTGACTGACAGCATTTGGCCTGCCCGGTTTATGCTGTTTTTTATAGGCGTAATGGGCGGCATGTTTATCGTTCCTGTCAACGCCGCATTGCAGGAACTGGGGCAACAGAGCATCGGTAGCGGCAGTGCGGTTGCTCTGCAGGGTTTTTTCCAGAATCTCGCCATGCTGGCGGCGGTCGGCAGCTATACCTATGCCGCGTCACAACATGCCGATCCTGTTTTAGCCTTGTTGAGCTTGGGTATATTGGTTTTTATAGCGACTTTTCTGGTATCGCTGCACCTGCCGGATAATTATCCTGAAAAGCTGAGTTGATTCATCGCTGCAACAGCGCTAAGTCCGGTTTGAACACCCGTTAATCGGTATTGTCGATTATTGCAGCGGCTTTGCCTCTGCTCTCATTGACCCTGAACAGCAAAACCAGCCCGACGATAAAAAACGCTAAGGTCGACAGCAATGACATCCGGTGGTTGCCGTTGCTCCAATAATTTATCAGTCCGTAGCTTAATGGCCCGACTATGGCCGATAAGCGGTTGACCAATCCCCATAAGCCTAAGAATTCTCCTGCCCGTTCGGTGGGTGAAAATTTACTGACTAAAGCGCGTCCGACAGACTGGCTTGCCCCCATAGCCAAACCGATAATATTTCCGGCTACCCACATCATTGCGGGCGTGGTGGCAAATAAAGCTACCATCACCGCGACAATCCAGAGCAGTAGCGTAATTGCCAGCGTGGGAATCGCCCCTATCCGATCTTGTAAATGTCCGCAAATAAAAGCACCAACGGCGGCAGTTACATTAACGACCATAATTAGCACAATCAACGATTGGGTATCAAAGCCCATGACTTCTTGGGCATAAACGGCGGCCAGAACCACCACTGTGCTAACCCCGGACTGATACACGGCCAGTGTTATTAAAAACCGGATCAGGTCACGAAAGCGGGCTGCTTCTTTAAATGTATGCGCCAGCCTGGCATAACTTATCTGTAGGTTTGACAAGGCCTGATTTAGCGCCCCCGGAATTGCCCGTTCATGAAGCCAAAGAAAAGTAGGCGTGGCCGTTAATGCAAAGATTGCGGCGGTGATCAGTAAGGTAACAGGAACAAAATGCGTTTCCGCCAGCCCGTGTTGCTTGGCCCAGGTAATGTAGGCAAGGCAAATCGCTAATGTCAGAAGGCCGCCGAAATACCCCAGGCTCCAACCGTAACCGGACATTTTGCCCATATTCTGTTCAGGCACAATCTCCGGAAGAAACGCGGCAATCAGGTTTTCGCCGCTGGCAAACATGATGGCGGAAAGAGTAACCAGCACCATGCCCAGCCATATATCGCCGGGACCGACCAGCGCCAGCAACGCTGTGGATACTATGCAACCGACGGAGGAAATCAGCAGGAAAAGTTTCTTGCAAGCACGATGATCAGCTACGGCCCCTATTAGCGGTCCGCTGATCATGACTATAAAATTGGCAATGCCGATAGCCAGGGACCATAGCAGGGTCGATAAGCCGGGGGCGATGCCTTGTGCCTCACCGGCAACCACACCAACAAAATAAGCGCTGAATATAGTGGTTTGCACCACGGTGGTATAGCCGGAGTTGGCAAAATCGTATAAGGCCCATGCCAGCAATTCTTTACGGCTGGCGTTGCCAATGAGTTGGCTGTTTTCGTCAGTAGACGGCTTGTTTGGATCACTATTCATACTCTGGACTTTCGCTACAATCATTAGTTGTCATCCTTCAATATCGAAGGAATTATT